>JBBQNS010000075.1:0-19510 GCA_038330175.1 Kiritimatiellia bacterium | reverse complement strand
CGTTCGGGCCGGAATTCGTGACCGTGATCGTGAAAATCACATTCGCCCCCATGTTCGGGGTCGCATTGTTCACCGTCTTGGTCAGTGACAGGTCGGCAAGATCTGGGGGCGTTCCTGCATTTTGGTCCAAGGTAACCGCAGACTGCGCCAACAGTCTCCCGTTGAAAGAGGATCCGGTAAGAAAATGAATCGCCTTGAGAGATAAAATAACACCTTCAAAATGAGCTGTCGTTCCGATGGTCACACCTGCACCACCGCCAACCTGCCAGAAAATGTTTTTGGCTTGGGCGCCGCCACTCAGAAGGATCTTCTTGCCGCTGGCCATAGTCACATCGCCCGCGATCTGGAAGATCCACACATCGTTAGGCCCACCGGAGAGCGTGACATCGTTCGGAATGGTAACACCCGTACTCCATTTATAGAGACCATTGGTAATCGTCAGCCCTCCAATGTTACCGGAGCCCAATTCGGCTGCATCAGGCAAGGCTCGTCCTGCGGCGTCCGTGTACGCGGCTTCCATAGCGCTTACCGCCGTGGTCATCTTGGTGGGCGTGGGCACCCCATAATTTGCGGCATAGACTTTTCCATTCACCTGCGCCGATCGTGAAAATTGGGTTGAGGCATCCATAACGAGAGAGAATCCCGTGATGGCTGTAGAAGCGATCGGGCTGACGCCAATATCGCCAACTAGGGTACAATTCGGCACAGAACTGATGCCTGATTTTGCCAAAATCGTGAAATCTCCCGAAGTCCCAAGCCCTACGGGCAATTGAGCGCCCATGGCCGTGTGCAGGCCCAAGCCCAGCGCAAGCACAGCTCCGGCGACGAACCGCACTTGAACGATGTTAAGCGTTCTTTTCACGACCTTCATCATCCCATTACAAAACTGTCCAGTAATTCCTGCGTGCTTCGTTCTCATGTTTTTTTCCTTTCAATATATCCGTGATTGCACGAATTGAAATCTTCCACTTGGCCTGATCTTATTTTGACAGTCTGCATTCGGGAATCAGGGTTTCCCTTGAATTTCACTTCGAAATCCCTTAGTGCGCGTTAACAAATAACATGAACAAATCCGTAGTCACCCACCCCTGCCCCTCCAAAGGAGGGGATCTCAATCTGGCGCCCCTCCTTTGGAGGGGCAGGGGTGGGTTCTTGTACACTGCACGACATGAGCTTATTATTTGAACGGGTAATTTATTGACGAGCCCTTAGTCGAGTTATGCCGAAATCCACCTCAGTTCCCGGGCCTCTTGTCAACCAGCGCCGTGTAATGAGCCGCACCGCTGGCCTGCATCCACTGCTTCTCCGAACTGACAAACCGTAGGATGCACAGTCCGGCGACCATATAAATCAAGCCCAGCACCATAATCACAATCGCATTGGCTGGCGTGGGCAGCATTGCAAACAACCCGATGTGAAACAGCACAAACCCCGCCACCACCAGCAGCAATGTTAAGGTCCCCGCCATACTCAACAGGTATATTTGACGAACCGTACGGATCGCCCGCAAATACCAGATCGCCGCCCGGATCTTGACGAGATCAGAAGCATTCCCCTGCAAGCTTCTCGCCAGTCCGGCCACAAGTCCACTCATCAAGCCCTTGATGAATTCATTCATGATGCGCCTCGGTTCTACTTTTTCCGCCCGAGGATATATCCAACGAGAAGCGCCGCGACCGCTGCCCCGCCAATATAGGACCACGGATTGGTATGCACGTGCTCATCAACCGCCGTACCGGCTTTTTTCATTTTCTCCATAGTCACATCCTTGGCGTGCAGAATTCCCTCGATGGCCCGCTTCTCATTCGCGGCCAGCGACTCTATTACCGAGCGACTCGTTTCTCCCAGTGCGCTCCTCAGATGGACATACTTGTCCGATATCAGATTCTGGATTTCGTCCTTTTTTTCCCGCGCCGCTTCTTCAAGCAGTTTCAGGGCTTCTTCAATCTTCTCATTACTGGCATGTGTTGAACTCATAATTACTCCTTGTTTTCTTTCGATTCACTTTTCTATTTCTTATCTTAACCAAGAGGAAGAATTTGAACAGAAGCTCACGAAGCACACAAAGGCACCAGCGGCGAGTACGCGGCAGGCGCAATTATTTTTTTCTTCGTGGTCTTCGTGTGCTTCCGTTCAAATTCTTTTCTTCTTTAAATTACTTTTCTACCCTGTATGACTCGGACCAGAATCATAACCACCGCCACCACCAGCAGAAGATGGATAAATCCGCCCATGGTGGTACTCGTCACCAAGCCCAGCGCCCACAGCACCAGCAACACTACTGCAATTGTCCACAACATATGACGCTCCTTTTCGTTTACATGAGATCAAGGCCAGCCGACGCGTTGCCGCGCCAGCCGGCACCCATCCCTTAGTTTATTTCGTTACTGCGGCTTCAACCGTCATCTCGTTCTTCACGCTTTTGACGCCTTGAATGTCGGCGACAAGCTTGGAAACCAAAGATTTCTCGGCGTCATTTTTGGCAATACCGGTCAACATGACCTCGCCATTGCGCGTTACAATCTTGGTACCAATCAGGTGCGTTGACCGATGGGTCCACAGCGCCGTCTTTACTTGGGCGGTAATGGAGGCATCATCAATCTTCTGGCCTTCGGTCCGTTCCGCCGACTCCGGGGTTGTCGCCACGGTCATCGCATTCTTCACTTCTTTCACGCCTTCGATATCGCTGGCGTATTCCGTGGTCAGATCCTTCTGGGCGATGCTGCTGGCTTCACCTGTCAGCGTCACGACTCCATCTTTCACAACGACGGTGGTTTTCCCGGCATTGACATTGCGATGAAATACCAGCGCGACTTTGATCTTACGCGCCATCCAGATATCGGCATTTTCCGCAGTCACTTCGGCTGTGGTTGCCAATTTGTTATCGACGCTGACAACACCGGCCAGATTTGCTGCTGTTTCCTGTGCCAGGCTCTTATGGGACTCTTCAGCCACTGTTCCGCTCAGCGTGACCGCGCCATTTTCAGACGCCATCTTGAGCTTGTCGTCCTTGAGATACGTCGTGTAAACATAGGTCTGTTTGAACGACGACTCGATCCTGTCATCTAGATCAGAGGCTTGCACTGCCACATTGGCCATTACTGCCATCGACGCTGCGGCTACGATCAGGGTATACATTGATTTCATTTGTTCTGCTTTCTTTTCGATCATTTATCTTCTTGTTGTTTTATTTCGTTTCTTGAAAGTCTTCTAAGCCTTCGTGTGTTTGCGGTCCGCCTCCTTTTGAGTCTTCTGTTCACGCAACACCCTGCACCTAGCCCTCGACTTACAGGCGTATAGTAGGCATGAGTCCCTTTTAAGGGGAATCGGCTATACCCCTACTTTGTGGGTCGATTAACCCTAGCAGCCCAACAGGCTGCTAGGGGTGGGTTTGGTCGAAAAAATCCTTAATATAGCACCGATCTGTGATTGGGAATTCCTCGAAAATTCCGAAATGTAGCACCGATCTGTGATCGGGAGTTCTCGAAGATTCCGCACACAGTGCGGTGCTACATTTCATTGAAACCAGACATCGTCACACTCTGAACTTAGATGCATTCCCTTGTGGAAGGGGCGCTATCTGGGCGCATGACGGTATGACCCTTCTAGCAGCCTGTCGGGCTTCGCGCCTATAGAGGGCTACCGGCGGAGACCGCCGGCTCCAGAATAAAAATCGCGTCAGCAATCAAGCGTCACACGCTGCCCATTGCATAATTCACCAAGGATAGCCCCCGCTTTTAATCATTGGAGCCGGCGGTCTCCGCCGGAAGTATCGGTTGAGTCCGAAGGCTGTGCAAGCCCGACAGGCTGCTAAAGGTGAGTTGGGTCGGAAATTTACGCCGTAGGGAATTTCGAAATAGAGTCTAGGGGTTCGCCCGATACCCACAGCCCAATTCGGAATATATTATGTCGAGAAGGTTTTCTATGTTTACGAACAAACTAGCTCATCGTCGACGGGTATGGTAGGTATGAGGAAAGAAAAAAACAAAATGTCATTGCCACCTTTAAAACCGATAGACCACCAGGAGACCAAAATTATGGATATCAGACTCTTGATCGCAGATGACCACCAGATGATGAGAGAAGGGTTGAGGGCGCTGATCATGAAGGAGCAAGGGATGCTGGTGATCGGGGAAGCCGAAAGCGGCCAGACCGTTGTCGAACTTGCCCACAAACTCGGGCCCCACATCGTAGTCATGGACGTCTCCATGCCGGACCTGAACGGGATCGAAGCCACGCGAAAAGTTCTGAAAGCCAATCCCGCCATCAAGGTGGTGGCGCTTTCGGGCCATGTGAATCAACAATTCGTGCGCGAGATGTTCGCCGCAGGGGCTTCTGCCTATATTCTCAAACAAACCGCCTGCGACGAACTGGTGCGCGCGATCCGGGACGTCATGGCTGGAAAAAAATATATCAGCTCGGGCGTGGCCCGCGGCCTGTTAGACGCCTACGTCGAACTATCCCAAGCCTCAAGCAAGGAACCGGCTTTTGTTCTGCTCACCGAGCGGGAACGGGAAGTACTGCAGCTGATCACCGAAGGCAAAAGCACCAAGGACATCGGCGGGCAGATGGACATCAGCGTGAAGACGATCGAGACGCATCGCCGCAACATTATGGAAAAGCTTAACCTGCACAGCGTAGCGGAACTGACAAAATATGCGATTCGGGAAGGGATCACCTCTGTTGAACACTAACGGCGTCATCACATGCTTTAGAGTGATTAAATGAAGAACCAACACCCCCTGAAAATCCTTCTGGTCGACGACCACGTCCCCACGCGCGAACAGGTCAAGGCTCTGATCAATCAGGAGCCGGATGTGCTGGTTGTCGCAGATGTCGGCTCTGCTGAGGCGGCTCTGGAAACTTTGAAGGAACTCTCCCCTGATGTGATCGTCATGGATATCTCGCTCCCCGGCATGAATGGGATCGAAGCCACACGTCGTATTGTTTCTGAAAAGCCGGAAATGCGAATCCTGGCGCTTTCCAATCACTCCGGCCCGGCTCTGGTTCAGGCGGTTCTGGACGCGGGCGGACTCGGCTATGTGCGCAAAAATTTCGCGGTTACGGAACTAGCCCCCGCCATCAGGGCCGTCCACTCCGGCAAGCGTTATATCAGCGACCAGTCGAAGCAACCGGCAAGGCGCATGTCGTTTCCGTAGGGGTCTTCCCCTGCGCGAAAAAATTTAATTTTAACAGAAGCACGCGAAGCCCGTTCGGCAAGCTCAGGGCAGGGCGTCATCCGGCGGGTACGCCGCATGACGCGGTTAATATTGCAAAACACCATGCAGGGTGGTGTATTGCGCGAAGTGTAACCCAAAATCCTTCGCGATCTTCGCGTGCTTCTGTTCAAAACTCTTGCATTCTAGCTGACAGGTTGCCAATGAAAAGTCCTACGGACATACGCCCCCCCCGAGCGATTCGCCGTTGATTAAGAAAGCCTGTGTTGTATAGTGTTGCCCAGTGTTCGGCACGGTGCCGGCATTGTCACTTATACAAGGAGTATGCATCATGTCAAAAGCACAAGACACTAAACGGGAAACGAAAAAAGCACCTCAGAAAACGGCCGCCGAAAAGAAACAGGCCAAGCGCGACAAGAAGAATAAAGCGTAAGGTTTTCTAAGGGCGTCCCACGGGGACGCCCTTTTTTTAGGGCGTCTTGTGGGAGGGGCGCTCCCGCATTCATTCATTCTTCAGCAAACTACGCTTCAGCATATCGCTAAAAACGGCATAAACCGTATCACGCCGCTCGGCAAAAAGGCAAAGAATGCAGGCGGACTTGCCAACCTCCGCTACCCTTGCAAAAATAAGCCGATAGGGGCCAACCCGCAACCGACTGTACCCACTTAAGGGGCCTTCCAATACCCGGATATCGCCCCGCTCCCCTGCGAGATGGCGCAAAGCGAGGCGAATGCGTCGCCTCGGTTCAGGGGGCAGAGCTCTCACAAACGTCACAACTTGGTCGGTAACCTCAACCTTCATCATCAAGGGCCTCAAGGGGATGAAACCGTGTAAGGCCCTTTTCATAGGCATGCAGGGCACGCATAGCCGAAGGATTGGCAAGAATCTCCATGGTTTCCACGATGGCCTCCATCCGCTCACGAGAGACCACATAGGCGACCGTCTCATCGTGCCGTGTCACCGCAATCGCCCCGCCCCCCGCCGATTCGCGAACCATGCGGGGAAACTGGCTTTGCGCTTGGGAAATGGAATACGTATTTTTCATTGATTTAGTATATATAATTAAAAAGGCTGCGTCACCCAAAAATATAGGCGCTTCCGGCTTTGGGTGGGGATATTTCATTGCTCTTCCAGGAGGGCGGGCGCTACGAGCCCGCGATTGGCGCCATGCAGGCGAAGAGAATGTCGCGCTCATAGCGCGCGACCTCCCAGGGAAAAGTACGCCTTTAGGGCATTTTTTAGGCTCGACAGTTCAATGCGAAATTTGTTTTGTGATTCATGCCTGCGCTCATGCGTGAGGGATTTCAGATAACAGAATATCCCCCCACAAACCCAGAAGCGCCATTATTTATTGGCAGGCCCTTAACGAGTGCCCCGATATGAACCATCGCGGCGCATAGCGCCCCTCCCACAAGAGAATCAGGGTTCGAACGTTATTTTTCAGCTCCGCCCACCCGCAGATCCTGCTTCACATCTATCGTGGAGCCCGGTATCGCCGGTAGCCCCAACAGCGTCAGGGCTAGGTTTCCCACATCCGCATTACGGATCGGTTGCTTTGGTGCGGCAAAATCAGGCCGCCCTTCACCCGGGGCTTGTCGGCTCTCGCTGTTCAAGGCGTACAGGTCACCCGCAACAACCCCCTCACCCCACACGTAAAAAGGAATCGTATAATCCAGCGGCTTGGTGGGATCACTATGATTGCTTCCCGCACCGCCATGATCGGCAGTAACAATCAGAACCGTCTTCCCTTTTAATTTCGGGTTCGTGGCCATCAGATCCATGATTCGCCCCAATTGAGCATCGAGCATGATCAGCGCCGTATTATAGGGGTCGCTCCCCCACCCGTGCCCGTGCCCCATTGAGTCGCACTCCGTAAAGTGGACAAAAGCATATTGGCAGACCTGACTGCTCATACCCGTGATAAAATCGTCCGTAAGCTCAACGGAGGATTTCCGATAAACATAGCCATCGATTTTATTCCGACCGTTATCCGGACCTGTCGTGTCAAGGGCACCATTAGTCTCGTTATAAGAAACCGGAAAAAGGGAGAACTTGGTTTTGGTGGCCCACATTCCGGTCTTTAGCCCATGGTCATGCACCCCATCAAACACACTGGCGATATAGGCACCCTTATTTGAATGGAGGGTCACGCCTTTAGCCGGGTCGGTATTGCTCGTCCAATTGTGCCCCTCCGGTTGCTTGATACGGCGACTGGTGACCATGCTGGCATGATTTGGGAGCGTGACCGTGACGTCAAAATCCGCACGGGCATTGAGCGTGCCAGCCGATTCCAGCTGCAACTGCTTGAAGTGGGGAAGCTTGCCGGCATCGACCAAGTTCTGCAGGTAGCTGGCCCCTAAGCCATCCACGCTCAGTGTAACCACATATTCAGCGCCGCGCGTGATGAGGCAGCAGCCCAGCCAACAAATCAAAATGGTTTTTTTCATAGTGGTGGTAGTTATAGGAGGGAGCGCTTTCTTTGCCAATATCTATGTAGGGGCGTCGCGTCTACAAACTGGACGCCTGGCAATCAGGCTTCGGCGACATAACGGCGCAGATTCTCGAGGCCCACGGTCATGCCCTTGATGGGATCCTCCATGCCCTCAAACTCAATCGACAGAACGCCATCGTAGCCCGCACGCTTCATAATGCCAATACATTGCGCAATCGGGACGTCGCCGTGCCCGATGATCGCTCCGCGGAGGAAATTTCCGCCACGGGAGCAGAACCAGCCGCCACCCGGATTCGGCCCCGTGCCAGACTTAACGTGGAAGTCCTTGGCATGCACGTGGCAGGCATACGGCATGGCCCGGCCCAACGCCTGCGTCGGACTTTCATCTGCACACAGGAAATTGCCCATGTCGACCAACAGGCCGAAATTCGAATGGTTCACGCCATTGGCCAGCTTCTCGACCCGGTCGCTGTCCTGGCAAAAAAATCCGTGGTTTTCGACCATCGTCTTAATACCTAAATCCGCCGCGAATTCCGTCAGGGCGCGACAGCCCTTGATCAGGGTAGGCAAGGCATCGTCGAAGCCGCGGGCACCCTTGTGCTCCGCCGCAAATCCGCGCGTGGCATCATGACGCATGCTGGGCGCACCCAAGATTTTCGCAACCCGCACTTCATCCTTCAAACGTTCCACTTCGGCTTTCCAGTCTCCGTTACTGCCGTTCAGGAAATCCGCGCCGATCGTGTAATTCGCAATCGGCAGCCCCACCTTTTCGCAGGCCTCGCGGATCTGCGGGGCGAACGAGAGCGGGGTCTCGCCCTTGGGTAGCGACAAAGTCGAGAACTCGATCACGTCGAATCCCATCTCCTTGGCCTTTGGAATGATATCCAACTGGCTCAGCGCGCCCTGGCCCACTAATTGACTAAAACTGTACGAACTAACTCCAAGTTTCATAGCAATCCTTTCACAACCGTACTTCGCGTCCGACTTTGGCTGAACGATAGAATCCATCCAGCACACGCTGGGTGGGGAGAACGGTATCAATGCTCGACGCGCACGGCTTGCCCGTCGCCGCGCTTTGCAAAAACCCGTCAATTTCGGCCTGGAACATATCACCTACCCGCATGGTCGGCTCCGTCTTGTATAGGCGCCCATTCTTTTGGCCGTAAATGGTGAAACTGCCGCCATAATTTAACCGGATGCCGGCCTTGTCGCCCAGGAAGTCGATAAACATCGCGCCTTCGCCGATATTCTGAGCCCAGGCGCCCTCGAAGGACACGGACGGCCCACGGGTCCGCAAGAGACCCGAGACGTATTCCTCAACATCGCAGACGCCCTCGTATTGCGGCGGGCCAGCCCACATGTTGGTGTAGGCATAGTCGCGAGGAATGGCCGCCAACTTGGCATGGGCCACACCGGATATGCTCACCGGCTTCGGGACTCCCAGACAGTACATGATCAGATCGATAAAATGTACGCCCCAGTCGAGCATCACCCCGCCGCCCGAACGCTTCTTCGTGGTGAACCAGCCCCCCAACCCCGGAATCGAACGATGGGCCTTGAAGACGGTGTTTACATGATAAACCTGGCCCAAGTCCCCTGCCGTGATCAGATCACGGATCCAGTTGACGTTGTCGTTGAACCGGTTGACGACCCCGATGGCCAACATGCGGTGATGGAGGCGCGCTTCGGCCTGCATGGCCTCAGCCTGTGCGATATTCAATGCAATCGGTTTTTCGCACAACACATGTTTACCCGCGCGCAGACAGTCGATCGTCACCGGTGCGTGCAGGTCGTTGGGCAGACAGATGCTGACGGCCTCGATCGAGGAATCCTTCAGCATCTGCCGGTAATGAACCAGCGCCACCGGCACGTTATGTTTAGCGGCCATGGCCTGGGCGCGATCCGGCAGAATATCCACCACCGCCGCTAGTTCAGCGTGCTCACTCTTTGAATAACGTTCAGCGTGCGTGGCACCAATCGTTCCACAGCCAATCACAGCACATTTCATTTTCTTCATAGTCTTTTCCTGTAACTGAAAGGTTTACAAATTCCCAATAGCTATTCGCTTGCGCAAAAACTGCACCGCCTTGGCGATGTCGGCGGACGGGTCGGCGCCCGCCTCGCGTTCGATGGTCAGGAACCCGCGGAAACCGGCCGTTTTAAGCGCGGCCAGATAGGCATCCCACTTCACATCCCCCTCGCCGAGCGGCACCTCGATAAAAGGGTCGCCGCCCAGACGCTCGACCAGCTTGCCATACGTACCATCGGCAAACGACGCATAAACCTCCGAGGCGTCGCACGGCTTGAGATTGCGTCCGTCCTTGGCATGGGTATGGACAATGTAAGGGGCCAGGAGGCGAACGGCCTCGACGGGGTCGTGTCTGCCAACCATGGCCAGATTAGCCGGGTCCAGATTCACACCGATCCCTTTGACGCCAAGGTCATCGAGAAACGCGCGCAGAACCGGCGCGGATTCCGGCCCGGTCTCAATGGCGAACGTCACGCCCTTGGTCGCCGCATAGAGCCCCAATTCCCGGCAGGCGGTCTTCAGCGTCGCGTAGACGGGTGATGTTTTGTCTTCCGGCACCACCCCAATGTGGGTAGTGACCACCTGCGTACCGAGATCGACGGCAAGATCCACAATGCTCTTGGAACGTGGCACCTTGTCCTTGTTTTCGTTGATGTCCATAAACCCGTGTCCGCCGAGGTCGCCACACAGGGCGGCAATTTCGAGGCCCAACCCCTCGCAGTAAGCACGAAACGCCTTGCGAGCGGCCGCATCCATGGCCTCAGGACTGATCTCGCCCGATACAGCGTAAATCTGAACACCCTCAGCCCCTACCTCTTTAGCCGCCCGTACACCGTCGCGCGGCCCCTTGCGGAACGAATCCGCGATCGCACCAATTTTGAAAGTAGCCATGTTGTCTCCTTTTCTTCTTCCTACCAAAGCGCGCTTGCCAACACAATAGGAATGACGATGCCCGAATCCTCGCCTAAGCAATCTGATGTCTCCTTGAGGCCCCCAATGCACCCTGTATTCACGCGGCTCAGCAAGCTTCGCCCACCATAAAACAGAAACTGTAAGAAGGGATAATTCTTCTGGAGGGCGAAGCTTGCTGAGCCGCGATTCTGACTTCTGGCTTCTGAATTCTGACTTCTCTCTTAAATGTAGCACCGATCTGTGATCGGGTATTCTCGAAGATTCCGCGCACAGTGCGGTGCTACAGGCCGTTCCGACCAGAAGTTTTCACAGTCCGATTTCTGAGAAAAAATGATCGAACAAAGCCACGATTGCTGGTAGGGTCGTTTTACGAAAAATAATGGATATGCAACGCTTACGATTGGCAATAGACCACTTAACTAACAACAAGGAACAGCCATGAAAATATTGATTATGACCGATATGGAGGGAGTCTCCGGAGTCCTGAACCATGACGACTGGGTGCTGCCAAATGGCAAATTTTACGAAAAAGGAGTGCGACTCCTGACAGAGGAAGTCAACGCGGCCATCGAAGGGTTCCTGGCTGGCGGAGCGGACGAGTTTGTCGTGGTCGATGGCCATGGTGCGGGCGGAATTGATCCGGAAACTCTAAATGAAAGAGCGTTGCTGCGCAGGGGACGGGGCGAGAAACTCTTTCCGTGGGGATTGGATACCTCTTTCGACGGCCTGGCTTTCGTAGGACAACACGCCAAAGCCGGTACGCCGCTTTCTCATATCACGCATACGCAGTGGTTCAATTATATCGATCTCAGTGTAAACGGGATTTCGATCGGCGAGTACGGGCAACTCGCGCTCTGTGCCATGGAACTGAAAATCCCCACCATCCTGGCATGCGGCGAGGAGGCCCTGTGTAGGGAAGCCGAAGCCCTGACGCCCGGAGTTATTACGGTCTCGGGCAAAACAGGAGTGCTTCCTGATGGCCTCGACCTCTTGGATACTGAGTTGTACAGAAATGCCAAGCTTAGCGCGATCCATAAATCCCCAAAGTCTGTCCGCGCACTCATCCGCAAGGGCGCACAAGCCGCCATTCAAAAGCTGAAACAAGATCCAGCGGGCTTCCATTACCCCACTTTAACGCCCCCATACACTCGTATAACCCTGCTTCGACAAGATGGCCATCTTGCTCCGTATCGAGACGTTGCGACACACGCAAACAGCCTTATTGAGCTGATAAACCTGACAAAACCCTAACCCGGATTAGCCGGAAACAAAATACAGATTTTTGAACAGAAGCACGCAAAGCCCGTTCGACAGGCTCAGGGCAGGTCGCCAGCAGCGAGTACGCCGCAGGCGCAATTATTTTTTCCTGGTCTTCGTGAGCTTCTGTTCAAATTTCTTTTTCCTCGAATCACCCTAGAAAGGGATAATCATGCCAATATTATGGTGGGAAACCTCTAGATTGACGATGTGCGTGCGACAGAATATGTGGCGCGGCTTGGCTGGGCTAGCCTTTTGCGGGGGGCTGTCCCTGATATTCACCTCCCCAGTGGCGGCAGGCGTCATGAAATTGACCCGCCCGGCTGAGGGGAGTGCCGTAATTGAAGACGTCGGCGCGCCCGGCGGGAAAGGCTTGGCCATCAAGATCGAGGAGAAGCCGGGGAACCTGGTGTTCGGGCTTCAATGGACTCCTGCGCCGGGTCTGTATCGGGTGGGTCTCCCTTTGCGCCTGCATTTAAAACCCGGCTTTAATTCCAGGCGGCTCAAGATGAAAGCGGCATTTGGAACAGTGGAAAAAGATGGGGGAAAACAAGGCGAAAAATCCTGGCTGACTTTCCCCATTTCACCGTCCCAACTGGATGCTACGCCCGGCGTCTGGACCGTGCTGTCACACTCTGTCACAATTGATGCGGTTTCCGGAAAGGAGCTGACGCTCTCCTACAGCTTCGCTGAGGATAAGGTCGCAAAAAACCAAGGTAAACGGGCTAAATCAGTTTTCGTAGTCAAGAAGCCGAAGCTTAACGACCTGGATACCCTCGACGAGAGCCCTGCCCAGAAAGAGGGAATGGATGTAGTCAACCGGATCGGGGCTGATGCGCCGGTTCCAGTGGAAAGCCTTGACTATGCCGCCATCCTGGTGGGGGATGTGTCGCTCGAGCCTATCACCACGACACTGGCCGTCGAAAAGGTGTGGCCTGAATACGTTCATGTGTACCCCGGAGGCAGTAACCCGGTTGTGGTGACGGTTCGCAATTTTACCGCCCAGGAGACCGAGGCGGTCGTGACTCTTGAGATGAAAACGGGGCTGGCGGAATCAGCGCCGGTCGGCGAGCAGCGCGTCCGGGTGCCGGCGAGCGGCGTGGTCCGGGTGCCCTTCGCCTGGAAGGCGGGGACGCGCGATTATGGCTACGCGGCCATGGCGATCGTGAGCGTCGCGGGCAAACCAGTTCACTCGAACGCAGAGTATTTTAGCGTCAGCACCCCGATTTGGAAGACGGCGATCCAGGGAAATGGGTTCCTGGACTGGTATGGACGGGAGTCTACGATTCCCGAGCATGTGGACGGGATCCGGCGCTCGTACTGCAATGTGGAGGAGGCTTTCAGCTGGCAGCCGAGCAGCTGGACCGATTTGAATCCGACCCAAAACGACTGGTGGGCCGGCCAGTGCGATTTTCATAACAGCCGAAAAGGGCTCCAGGATTGGGTCGCCTTGAGCCATAGCAACGGGATCAAGATGATCACGTATTCCTGGGCGACCGCCAGCGGGAAGAGGGGCTTTGACATCGGCCGCCGCTTCCCTGACACCCTGTGCCGGGAGACGGGTGGCATTGCGCCACAGATCGATCTCAATGATCTGGACGTTTACGACATCGGGCATGACCGGCCGGAACTGTGGGAATATCATAGCGGCAACTGGCTGAGCAATTTCATGAACCTGGGACTCCTGCGCACCATCCACATGCATGCCGAAGAGGTCATCAAGTCCGCCAAGACTTTCGGCTGGGACGGCATACGTTTTGACTATCCGCCATCTTGGAGCCCGATGGGCACGGCGGATGTGCAGCGGGAGTTCGAGATGCTGGGCGTCAAGGACGTGATCAAGGAGCTCATGCCCGAGGACTTTGCCAGCACGAATGCCGTGTGGTCGGGTGAGGCCATTAGCCGTCGGAATGTGAGATACTTCCGGTATCTCTTCAAGAAGGAGCTGGGCGAGAATTTCGCCCTGTCCTACAACGTCGGCTCGCTCGTGCAGGTGCATACGAACAAGCCGCTCATGGTGTGGTTTGGCGAGATGAGTCGCAACCAGGGTCAGCTTATGAATGAGGCCATTCGTGGGGTGGGTTCTATTCCCCATTATGCAGATGTGGCGCTGTGGCATGCCGAGGCGGTTCGCACGCTGGGCGGCTACTCTTGTGTCTTTCAGGCAGAGCGGTCGCCAGATGGATTAGCCTCCGTGTATTCGGCGGTCTTCACCTTCGCCTCGGGCGCGCATCCTTACTTGGACTATGGCTGGCTGGGGGCCAAGCCTGGCTTTTACAGTCAGTTCATGACACGCTATGGCGAATATTGCTGGGATCTGGCCCTGGCGCCGGTGGCGGCGGAGAAGGTCGGCCTGTCGGTGGAATCGAAGCTGCCTTTGCTCTGGGAGCCGTATCTACGGCAGCGTCAGACGGGCGATGGCCTCCTTCAGACCGTCGTACACCTGATTTCAGCGCCCGAGGCGGATCCGGCCAAGGCCGCGCTCAAGTCGCAGGGGCAATGGAGTCGCGCCGTGCTCGTCCGGAAGACGTGCAAGTCGGAGCCAGACGTCTGGTTCCTGACGGCTGAGCCTGAGTTGACGGCCATTCGCCTGCGACCGGAGAAAAGTGACAAAGGGTATGCGGTGACGGTTCCGAGTGTGCATTTCTGGTCTATGTTGGTGTGGAGTGAAAAACCATGAATCAGATAATTTCTCGTTCTCTTGTTGGATGTGCTCTTTTGCTATTCGGGTTCTCCCCTGCCGTGAACTCCCCTGCCCTCGCCGCCGAGTCGGCTCCAGAAAAGCCGGTTTCCGAGAAGCCAGCGTGGCAGTGGGAGAAAACACCGGTGCCCCTGGTTTTCGAGATCGACGGCATTTGGTACGAGTGGTTTCGCCTTGATTCGGCCCGGGATCGGGCGGGAATGCGCAAAAGCCAGGATTTTAAAAACTTATCGAAAGGCACGGTCATCGTGCTCGCCAATGCGGCAACCAACCGCATCCCCAAAGAGATGCAGGCGCAACTTCGCGAGTTTGTGCAAGAAGGCGGCGGTTTGGTGGTGTTGGGCGGCTATGGGGCCTATGGAAATGGCGGATACACAGGATCCCCCATAGAAGAGATATTGCCGGTTCTCATAACGGAGAGCCGTACGGGCTTGTTTCCTGATTCGGAAAAGGGCGCGCGGCTGGCGCCAGCGGAAAAGGCCGACTGGCCGATGAGCTTTGATTTCACCGCTAACCCGACGGCCTATTACTTCCAGAAGTTGATTCCGAAACCCGGTGCGAAAGTGCAGGTATGGATCGGCAATCAGCCCGCCTTTGTCAGCGGCACGTTCGGGAAAGGCCGGGTCGTGGCCTGCTCCTTGATGACAAATGGAAATCCTCCGGCCGGTGTGGTGCCTTTCTGGGACTGGAAAGACTGGCCTGCCCTATTGGGCCAGGCGTTGGAGTGGGCTGGTGGCGCAAGACCGGCGGGGATGACGATGGTACGCAGTGCAGAAACCGGGAGCCTGAAGCCGTTATCCGAAAACGAACTTAACTCGGGCGGGCTGAGCATGGAGAGTTTGCCCAAGGACTTCGTAAAGCGGGCGCTGCTCCGCCCCGATGAAAAAACGGCTCTGGCTCTGTTGGATTTGGCGGCACCGACGGGTGGGGACGAGGCGCGCTGCGGGCTCGACACGGTATTGACCGCGTTGCTCCCTTACGCAAAGCCGGCGTGGGCGGCCCGGCTGGGTACGCTGGCCGAGGATATGAATCCAAACCTCAAGACGCGGCAGGCGGCCTTGACCCTTATGGGGGCGTGTAGTGAGCCTTCGGTCTACCCGACGCTGATGAAGGCCCTGAAGGACAAGGCCGTGCAGCTGGCCGCCATGGACGGGCTGAGTTATTTAGGCAAGGTGGAGGCGATTCCCGAGCTGAAGGCCCAATTCGAAGCGGCGTTGAAGCCGGCCCGGCTGCCCGAGGGAGGCGATCGCTGGAAAGCGGCGCCGTTTGCTGAGGCTTCCTTGCCAGCGGTCCACGCGGCAATTGCCTTGTACCGGCTCGGCGACCCGGAAGCGGTGGAGCGACTGGGCACGTTGGCCAGCAGCCTGGAGCTCTATGTGCGCATCTTTTGGAATGCCTCCAACCGGTGGCCAAAAGACCCCCAAGGGCAGGCCATTTTGAAGGAGATCAAGGAGCAGCGTGATTTGCTGGATGCAGCGTGGGCGACCCTTCAGAGCGGACTGGTTCCGATCCCTGAGTCACAGGCGTCGGCTTTCATCAAGTATGCGGCCAGAGTAGAGCACCCGGTTATCGTTGAGCTCATAGCGCAGACTATGGAAAGATCTGCCGATCGCCTGCCAAAGGCAGACTGGACGGCGCTCGCCAAGGCCAAGAGCGGAATCATCACGAAGATGAGCAAGTGAGAGAGAAGAGAGAAGTCAGGAGTCAGTAATTTTCTTGTGGGAGGGGCGCTACGCGCCCCTCCCACAAGAAAATCATCGAAAAATCTTAAATGTAGCACCGATCTGCGATCGGGAATTCTCGAAGGATTCCGCACACAGTGCGGTGCTACAGGCCGTTCCGGCCACGATGGTCTCGCATGATTCCCCCCTGCCCACGCGGCTCAGCAAGCTTCGCCCTCCAGAAGATTCACCTCCATCTTATCAAGCATGTCTTCTGGAGGGCGAAGCTTGCTGAGCCGGAGCAAAGTTCGGCCATGAAGAGTGCCAAAAGCGACTGAAGTCTTCGGTAGCTCTAAACATGGCTCTTCATTGCTCCAGCTCGGTAGAGACACCTCGCCCTACCTAACCCTTTTCGAGCAGGGCCATAATTCACGCTCAACCATTCTCAGTATGGCCCCTTCCACAGGTTGGACGACACGGAGGTCGTCCCTCCATTCATGAAAACATCTGTATTCCGCAATTTCTGGAGGGACGACCTCCGTGTCGTCCGCACCCGGGAGGCCACAATGCGGATTGCGAATTAACGCTTGCTCATGCTCATACTCACCGATTTATAGTATTGTTACCCTACAAGTTGAATATTAGCTGTTTTGCTTTTTATCGTCATGAAAAACTCTGCTGTATAACGATGTTTGCTAAGGGGGGTAAAATGAAGCGATCAAGTTGGTTTACTTTGCGGAAGATGATCGGGTGGGGTTCTGACCATCATACCCATGCTAAGCGCTGAGGCGGGGCTCTACGACACCTGGAATAATCGGGTGAAGCTCTCGTTCACCAATCAACCCAGCGGGCCGCTCACTAACTTCCCCGTGCTGATTACCCTGAGCACCAATGTGCCCGGGTTCCGCTATGCCGACTTTACCAACGCCGCAACAGGGGGGGATTTGCGGTTTGCCGATGCGAACGGGATGACCGCATTGAATTACGAGATCGAGAAGTGGGATACGAATGCGGCCTCGTACGTCTGGGTGCAGGTGCCGCTGCTTTCCAGCTCGAATGATTTCATCTACGCCTATTGGGGCAAGGATATCACTGCGGCGCCTTGCACGACCAACGGGGCGGTTTGGACGGATGGCTACGCGGCCGTCTGGCACTTGGGCGACAGTGTGTCGCCGGCTCTCGACTCGACAGCCAATAACAATATCGGCGCTTTCAATAAATGGTGGACGGGATCAATGTTAGCGTCAAACGAATGGCAGCTGGAAACGACTGTTGGCGGCAGTGACAACATACCCGCCTTCAACGTGATGATCGGGACCAATAAATACTCGGCCGCCGACACCGCCGCCATCACGACCGGCCAATGGTACCCCATCACGGGCGTGCGGAGTGGCACCAACCTCTTCCTCTACCTGAACGGCCAGCAACGGGCTAAAACATCTGGCGTGACCGGCGCTGTTAATAACGTGGGACGGGATCTGTACCTGGGGTACTTCCCCCAAACCCCAACCCTTAGTCCCCGCGCTCAGATAGACGAAGCGCGCGTGTCGCTGGTGGCTCGTTCCTCCAATTGGGTGTACGCCTGCTACCAGAATCAGAAGTCCAACAGCACGTTTGTGGCGTACGGTACGACCGCCCGCATCGAGTTGTCTGCACTGCCTCCCTCGAATATTGGCGCGACCAGCGTAAGAATGAACGTCCGCGTTGATTGGTTTGGCAGCGTAGAGGCCCCGTCCGTATATTTTTGCTGGGACGACGCGGACAAGGGTATTTTTGGCGGAACGAGCGCGTGGGGGCATGTGAATTTTGTGGGCGCAAGCTGGAGCGAAGGGCAATCGTTTAGTAACGACGTCACGATATTGCTGAGCGGAAGCAACTACAGCTACCGCTGTTACGCCACCAATTCGGCGAGCGAGATCTGGTCCGGACCGCAGGCGTTGCGCACGATCGCCCTGGCGAGCGTAACGAACACGGGCGCGGTGGTGCTCGGCCCTTCGACGGTCTCGCTTCGGGGAACGGTTTTGGATACAGGCGGAGAACTGCCGAATGTATCGTTCTTGTAATGGCGGGACGGCAATACCACAACGAACGTGCTTCCTGTCGGTCCGCAAAACGGAGCGTGCAGTACGACCGCCTCGGGCCTGCTAACGGCATCGAACTACACTTACCGGCTCATGGCGTCCAATCAGGCCGACGTAGCCTACTCCGACACGAACGGCTTCAAGACGGCCACGATTTACTACGTGGCCACCAACGGGCTGGATACCGGCGCGAATGACGGGTTGAGCTGGGCGCAGCCGTTCAAGACCATCAGCAACGCCGTGGCGTATACGGTGAACAGGGACGCAGTCGTAGTATCCAACGGGACTTACAACCTTACCGTACAGCTCACCGTGACCAATGCCATCACCCTGATGAGCGCCAATGGCGCCGCCGTGACGATCATTGATGGCGGTAATGGCAGAAGGTGTCTCCTCGTCAGCAATAGCGTGGCCGTCATCAAAGGGCTCACGCTTCAGCGGGGAAACATCTCTGCGGGCGGCGGAAATGTCGAAGGGGGCGGCGGCGTGTGGGTGCAGTACGGCACGGTCAGCAACTGTTTGATCGCTAATAACACTGCTGGTTATGGTGCAGGGGTAAAAGTTCACAACTCCTCGCTGGTGACGCACTGCATTATTGCCAACAACACGGGAGCCAACGGTGCGGGGGCACAGTTGCAGTTTGCTGGCACCGGGCGGCTCCGGAATTGTCTCATCTATGGCAATTCAGGTGGCCCCGCCTCGGGCGCCCTGCTGTTGGCCGGCGGTTCGCTCGAAAACTGCACCGTGGTCAGCAATACTTGTGCAGGAAATGATGCAAACTTTCCTGGGGCGGTCGGGGCGACCACCGGTCGGGTCATCATCAATACGATTATCCGCAACAACAACTATACCGTGATGACGCCAACCAATTTCGGTACCAACTTCACGCCTACCGTGACCTATTCGTGTCTGGAGTTCGCCTGGCCCGGCGAAGGTAACCTCTACACGAATGCCCTCTTCGTGAATCCCACGGCCACGAATGGCGCGCTGTTAGGCACCTCGCCCTGTATTAATGCAGGAACGAATCTTTCCTGGATGACAGCCAATGCGGTGGATCTGACGGGCAAGCTTAGGATAGCGATGCGTGTGGTGGATATGGGCGCCTATGAATTCCCAATGCCGCCGGGGACGGTCTATTCTCTGCGATAAGGCCTTTTAGGGACGAAACCCACCCCTAGCCCCTCCGAGGAGGGGATCCATCATGGGAGATTGAATCCCAATGAGATCCCCTCCTCGGAG
>JBBQNS010000074.1:0-19521 GCA_038330175.1 Kiritimatiellia bacterium | reverse complement strand
CCCAGGCGCAAGGGACCGATTCGTTGTTGGGGGGCATAATCAAATCGATGGGGTCTTCTCAGCAGGATAAATCGCGCGATGATTCTCGCCACTATCGGGATTCACGCGATGATCGAAATGGGGCGGATGAAGATCGTCGTAGGGATGAGCGTCCTCGACGGGATGATGATGATCGATATTATAAAGATGGTAAGAGTGATCCAGATCAGATTGTGCGACGCGCTTATGAAGATGTTCTGAATCGAGAGCCTGATCGGGAAGGCCTGCGCGTCTATCGAAGTCGGATTATTGATGACAAGTGGAGTGAACGTGATGTGCGTGATGATTTGCGTAAGAGTGCGGAACGGAACAATCTAAATGCAGAGTCGGTTGATAAGGTTATACGGCGCGCTTATCAGGACGTTTTAGGCAGGGATCCGGATTCATCCGGTTTTGCAACCTATCGAGATAAAATGATGAATAACGGTTGGTCTGAACGGGATGTGCGATCTGATCTCAAAAAAAGCTCCGAACGTCGTGAGACTGCATCTTCCGAACAAGCCCAGCAAATTGTACAACGTGCCTATCGCAACACCCTTGGCCGTGATGCCGATGGAGGCAGCTCAGTCTATGTCGAGAAAGTCATGCGGAATCACTGGAATGAGGGCGATGTTTCCAAAGAGTTGCGAAACAGCCCTGAGTATCGCAATAAGCATAAAAAATAACGGTTACGAATCCTTGTTACTGTGCAAGCGCGACCGCCACAGGAATGAGGATGAGTCCGATTCCCTGGAGAGGCCGCCCTTCGAACAAGAGGGGTAGCATTCCGATGCCGGTGGCTGTCAGCAGGATGAGTAATCCCGGCCAACTCGTTGTAACCGAAACGAACAGCAGGATACCTGTCAGCCCCATAAGCGCTGGAGGCCTTGTGCCGTAGCGTTCAATGGTTTCTAACAAGCCTTTCGCGCAAAAAGGCAGGATGAGCCATGCGGCTAAAGCGCTTAGGGTGATGATGGTTATCATCACCCCAGCCTGAGACGGTATCGGTTCGTAGAATGTTCGCAGTAGCGCCCCGCTGCTATTTCGCATTCGAGGCACACCAGGCAGAAAAATCAGAAAAAGTCCCGCCCCATAATACAGCATACGGGTGATCCCTTGTGCGACGAGTTGAGTGCGCGGATTGCGGGTGCCTATCAGATGTTGAGTGAATAATGCTCCCATCGTGCCGGTCAGGGCTGGAATGATGGCGGTAAGGGATCCTGACAGGGTACTGAAGGTAATCGCTCGCAAATAATCAGGCTTGGTCATAGGTGCGATTATTTTAGCGCTGGATAAAGGCCCCCCGGACTTAATGGAGAAGGAGGGGAAACAACAAAGTTTGAGAAGGCCTGGGACTGCAAATAATCCAATTAAGGCAGGAACAAAGTTCAGAATTGAGGTTGTCAGGAAAAAGGGCGAACGGAAATAAAGAATAAGCCCAAGCAGGCCGGAAAGCGACAGAGTGGCTAGTCCTGCCATTATAGGCGCCAAGGTATAGGCGATGTGACGCCAACGGGATAACGCGGTCGGTGCTGAGCGAGGGCGTTCGCTAAGAACTAAAAAGACGACGGCACTCCAGAGCATCCAGTCAAGGTGGGGCGCAAGGATGCGGTAGGTTATTGCTAGATGAGGGGCAGATAGGGGGAGGAACACTCCCAGAATGAGCAGCCCGATGAGGCTCCCTTGGCCGACGTGTTTGACTGCAGCAAGGCTTTCTCCTGCCCGGACAAGAGCTTGGCCCGGTGTGGTCATCAGGCATGACTGTTCGTCAGGCGCAGATAGAAGGATGGCTGGGACAGGACTGATCACGATCCACGCTGCGAGTAACCCGGCAAAGAGGGCTGGTAATAGGAAAAGATTCGAATCAGCCTGAAAGAAAAGAAAAAGTGCGGCGATCCAGTCCGGTCCACTCACAGTGATAAGGGTGGGGTTAGCGTTGTCAGATAAGGCAGGTGCCGATACCGGTTTTCGTAGTCGAGCCCATATCCGATGATAAATACGTCCTCGATTTGGAAGCCGCGATAATTGGCTTTAAAAGGTACGGAGCGCCGGGCCGGCTTATCCAAAAGGACACAGGTTCTTACTTCTTTGGCGCCCAGTTCATAAAGGAGACGGCTAGCGGTTTGGAGGGTAAGGCCGGTGTCGAGAATGTCGTCGATGATCAGAACCCGGCACCCCGTCACCGGGAAGGTAAGCCCATTTAGCATTGAAACGGAACCGCAACTGACTGTTTTGCTGCCATAACTGGAAAGGGTGATGAAATCTAAAATGGGCTGAGCCTTCCGGTCTGATAAACTCCGGATAAGATCGGCGGCAAAAATGAAGCTCCCCTTCATAATGGACACGGTCAGGAATTCCTGTTGGCCGTAATCGCACACAATTTCATCCGCCAATTCGTGAACACGCTTTTGGATTTGCTCAGCGGAATAAAGAATTCGGCTGGCTTCTGGTAAATGAGAAGGGGTCATTGAATGGCGCTTTCACGGATAAGGGCGGGCGATGAATCCAAATACAGCCGGGTTGTCCGTCCTGCAGAAAAATAAAGTTTTCCAGTAACCTCGACGAATTGCTGGGCGGCTGGGAGGCCATCCTGGGACAGCATCATTCGGGCAGGCCCTTTGGGGGCGATGATCTGAAGTTGTCCACCAGGATACGCCAAGTCGAAGGTGATGGATTGAGCCGCTGTCCCGGGGCCGTTGAGCCAAGGCGTGTCGATAATGGTTCCCGCTAAAGTGACGCGCCCATGGTTCATAAGTGGACTTATTTTTGAGATAGATATTTTCGGCGTTGGGGAAACAACGCTGAGCGTGAAAAGTATCACCAGACCGGCGATACTCAACGTGAAGGCTGAGATTTGCAAGCCACGTAAGATAGCCCGATGTGTTGATTCAATGCCGCAATAGGGACATTCAAGGTTGATCCCTATGAAGCGATTGCAAGCAGCGCAGGTTGTGCTTGGCTGCGTAAAGGCGGCGGGCATTAGAGGTTCCCTACGATGGCTTGAAGTACATTTTGATTAGTGATCAGTCCGATAACTTCAGTTTGGGCGTTTATTACAAGACACATCGATTGCTTTGAGAGTCGGAGTTTGGCAAAGGCTTCCATCAAAGGAGTGGTTTCGTGGATGAAAAGGGCAGGGCGGATATACGGTTTGATGCTTCCACCGAGGCAGTCCTCGCACCCCGCCATGACATCGAAGAAATTGACAGTACCTTTGATCGTTTTGCCATCCTCCTCGCAGACCGGTAGGCGGGTGTGGGCGCTTTCGCGAACCGTTGACATAAGCGCGGTCATATCCGCATCTAAAGGAAGGATGGCCATTTTATCGCGTGGCGTCATGATGTGGCGGGCCGTTTTGGTGGAAAGCTCCAACACGCGGCGGATCATAATCCGTTGGCGGGGCGAAAGCGCCCCATGATCGGCACTTTCCTGCGCGAGGAGGTCGATTTCATCTTTGGTGGCGACGAGCGCTCGGGTCGCTTTGGGCGCGATGGCTGAAGGAACGATCCAGTGCGTGATCCAGTTCATGGTATTAATCAACGGGCGCAAGATGATCGAGCTCCAGCGCAAGGGATTGGCAAAGGGGCGAGACCGTTCCAGGGGGAAACTCTGGAACCAGGCTTTGGGAAGGTAGGTGGCAAAGATAAGGATAACGAGCGTGGTGGCAATCGCGTTCAACGTTTGAAACCAGGGATGCATCGGGGATGACCAATTTGCCGTGATGACGGAGGCGATGACAATACAGATGTTGGTGCCTACAAGCGTGGTGCCAAGAAGTCGATCAGGCTGCTGGAGAAAATTCTGAAGAATTCGGGCGGCTCGATCACCGGTCTCTGCCAAGTGACGAAGTCGCATGCGGTTAAGCGAAATGACACCGGTTTCCATGCCGTCGAAAAAGCCTGCTCCTATAAGGCAGAGGAGAATGAGAATAAGATCCGAAAAAATCATACCTGGACCCCTTCTTCCTGTTCAGATTCTGAGAGTTCCGGGTTTTTCTCAATCAGAACGCGTGTAATGCGGTGCTTGCGCATTTGCAGGACTGTCGCCTGGCATTTTTGGGCTGCAATGATATCTCCCGTTTTCGGAAACCGGCGGGCATGGGCCGTTACCCAGCCTGCAATGCGATCGGCTCCCTCGACATCAAGGGCGAGATCCAGTTCATAATTCACTTCTTCCAAACTTGTGTCGCCGGCGACCTGCCAGCGATTCTCGCCGACAGATTCGATGTTGGGGCTTTGCCCGTCAGGTTGTTCGCAGGTGAATTCGGCAATTTCGTCAAGGATGTCGCCAATCGTAATCAGTCCGGCCGTACCGCCATATTCGTCAATGACGATGGCTAAGCGACGGGATTGCTGTTGAAACATGGTCAGGAGGGTGTCGAGTGGGGCGGTATCGGGCACGTAAAAATGCGGGTGTAACGCCGCAGAAATATCTTTTCGTGGATCCATCAAATATCTGGCGACATCGAGAAATCCTTTAACATGGTCCAGATCCCCGATACAGACGGGGAGAAACCGGAAGCGGGCTTTGCGGCAAATGTTCGCAAAGATGGCGGGATCGTCTTCAATGTCCAAACAAATCAGGTCAACGCGCGGAGTCATCACATCCTTGGCTTGGAGTTTCTCGAGCCGGATGATGCCATCCACCATGGCGCGTTCTTCCTTGTTAAGGACGCCTTCTTCATGACCGACGTCTACGGCCGTGAGGAGTTCAGCTTTCGTCAGCGCCGAACGACGTGGGACAAAGCTAGATTGGAAGGTATGCGTAATCTTCTCCATCAGGATGCGGAGAGGCGCGAACAGTTTAATGAGGATCGCTAAGGCCGGCAGGTAGAGAATGGAGAGAGAGTCCGGTTTACGCAGCCCCAAGCGTTTAGGGGCCAATTCGCCAAAAACGATCAAAATAAGGGTGACCACCGGAATAGCGATAATTTCACCATGATGCGGCACGAATTGCTCCGCAATTACAAAGCCAAGGTTGGCTACGCCCACATTGACGATGGTATTCCCGATAAGAATACTCGCGAGCAGATCCCCAGGGGCGGCCAGCAGTTCCTCCAGCCGCTTGGTGGCTTTGGGATAATGGCGCCGGAGCCGGTGTATCTGCATGGGGGTAAGTGAGAAGAGGGCTGTTTCTGCACTTGAAAAGAATGCAGAAAACAACATAAGCACCCCTAATCCGGCGCACTCTCCTATAATTAACCCGTTCATAATATTTTTCTTAACACGCCCGGAGCATAATGAATGTGAAAGCCGTTGGCAAGATAGTCGGAGATCACCCAAATTTTCATCAGACATCCATTATTGACGCGGCTCGGCAAGCCTCGCCCTCCAGCAGAAACCTCTAGCCAGCATCGATGACTTTTTTTTGGAGGGCGAAGCTTGCTGAGCCGCGTGGACAGGGCGAATCGTGCGGGTTCATCGAGGCCGGGACGTTCTTAGGCGAGGATTAGAGATATTTACTTGCCCAAGACGGAGGAGGGCTGTCGTTCTTGATGCGCGTGCCAGCACTTCACGCTGAGTCCCAGCAGCGCAAGCGCCAGCACGAGGCAGATGGCTTTGCGCTCGCCGGAGGTCAGCGAGAAAGTGGAATGGGTCAGTTCCTTCAGCTTGGCAAGCCAGCGGCTCATGGTGTGGCGACGATATTTACGAGCTTGCCCGGGATCACTACCACTTTGCGGATGGTCAGCCCTGTCAACATCTGCTTCACCGGATCCAGCATCAAAACATGCGCTTCAATTTCCTTCGGCGTCAGTCGGGTCAGAATGACTTCGCGGTTCTTAATTTTTCCGTTCAGCTGAATAACGATCTCGATGGTGTCCCGCGCCAACGCCTTCTCATTGACTTGAGGCCAGGGTGCCGAGAGGACGCTGGGTTGATGCCCGAGTTCGACCCATAGCTCTTCCGCAATATGCGGGGCGAACGGCGAGATCAGGATGACCAGCGTCTCGATGGTTTCGCGATACACGGCTCGGCATTGCTCGCTGCTGCTGGCGTCAATCTTCATCGCGTCAATCGCATTCATCAATTCCATGATCTGAGCGATGGCCGTATTGAACTGAAAGGCCCCTTCCAAATCGTGCGTAATTTTCGCGGTACTTTCGTGCAATTTCCGGTAGAGATCCCGTTCAGGAGTTTCCATCTTAGCGAGATCCGGCTTCAGGTTGACCGAGGCTTGAAGCAATGTATGTGTCTCCTGAACCCGGCGCCAGATCCGGCGGAGGAAGCGGAAAGAGCCTTCCACGGCGGTATCACTCCATTCGGCATCTTTCTCGGGCGGACCAATGAAAAGTGTGTAGAGTCGCACGGTGTCGGCGCCATACTCGCGGATCAGTTCGTCGGGTGAGACGACATTGCCCTTGGACTTGGACATTTTGTAGAGCTGGCCGTCTTTTTCGCTGCGTTTACAGATCATGCCCTGCGTGAACAACGCCTTGAAAGGTTCGCGGAACGAGCAGGTATCCGCATCATGCAGGACCTTCAGAATAAAGCGCGAGTAGAGTAGGTGCAATACGGCGTGTTCGATGCCGCCAATGTATTGGTCCACCGGCAGCCAGTAATCGACGTCTGCTTTATTGTAAGCCACCGTGTTATCGCGTGGATTGACGTAACGCAGGTAATACCAGCAGGAACAAATCCACTGCGCCAGCGTGTCCGTTTCACGGCGGGCCGCCTTGCCGCATTTCGGACACGTCGTGTTGATAAACCCTTCGTGGAAGGAAAGGGGGTTGCCACGCTCGGTTTTGAAATCCACGTCATCGGGGAGCAGCACCGGCAAATCTTTTTCGGGAACGGGCACGGCGCCGCACTCGGGACAGTGAATGATGGGGATAGGGGAGCCCCAATAGCGCTGCCGACTAATCAGCCAGTCGCGAATCCGGTAGTTTGTGGTGAACTCTCCGAAACCTTTGTCCTTGGCCAGTTGGATGATGTCTTTCATGGCCTCACGGTTATTCCGGCCATTGAAGGGCGCAGAATTGATCATCGGCCCATCTTCGACGTAGGCTTCCGTCATGCTGGCGGCATCAAGCGTTCCCCCGGGGTTTTGGATGACGACCTTGATAGGCAGGGAGTAAGCCTTGGCGAATGCGAAGTCGCGCTGGTCGTGGGCAGGAACCGCCATGACGGCGCCGGTGCCGTATTCCATCAGGACATAATTCGTGATCCAGAGCGGGGCCAGTTCACCATTGTAGGGATTGCGTACGTGGAAGCCGGTAAAGACCCCTTCTTTTTTGGTGGTGTCATCGGTACGTTCCGCAGCCGAAACCATTTTTTCTTTTTCGGCGAAGGCTTTGATCTCGGCGGCACGCGGATTGTTTGTGAGCAGTTTTTCGACCAAGGGATGTTCCGGGGCCAGCGCCATGAAGGTTACGCCGTAGATGGTGTCGGGCCGGGTCGTGAACACGGGACAGGGATCGCCGGTTTCGGCGACAGTGAAGTCGACTCGGGCGCCGGTAGAGCGGCCGATCCAATTGCCCTGCATGGTCCGGACTTTCTCGGGCCACTGATTGAGTAAGGATAAGTCATCCAGAAGTTTACCGGCATATTCGGTAATTTTGAAGAACCACTGGGTGAGATCTTTTTTGACCACTTTGCGACCGCACCGTTCACAGGTGCCATCAGCCAGGACTTCTTCATTCGCTAGGGTGGTGCAATAGTCGCACCAGTTCACGGGCGCGTTTTTTTGGAAGGCCAGACCGCGTTCGTGGAGCTTGAGAAAGACCCACTGAGTCCATTTATAGTAATCCGGATGACAGGTGGCGATTTCTCGATCCCAATCATAGGCAATGCCCCAAGATTGGAGCTGGAGTTTCATTTTTTTGATGTTGCTGTAGGTCCATTCCTTAGGGTGGACGCCACGCTGTTTAGCAGCGTTTTCAGCAGGCAGGCCAAAGGCGTCCCAGCCCATCGGGGACAAAACGCGGAAGCCGCGCGCCATTTTGTAGCGAGTTACGGCATCGCCGATGATGTAATTGCGGCCATGCCCAACATGCATCATGCCGGAGGGGTAGGGAAACATGGTCAGGCAGTAGTATTTTTTTTGATGGATCGAGGTATCTACCTTGAAGACCTTTTCGTCGTTCCAATACTTCTGCCACTTGGGTTCAATTTCGTTAAACGGATAATGTTCTTGCATCGTACAACTCCCAGCATAAAGACGGCAGACTATACACCAATTAGAGGCGGATTCAAGAAGAAGGGCGTATTTTGGGTGGTACCCCATAAAGAAAGAGATGGAAGGATTCTCGCAGGTGTACATAGTAGATGCCTACAGGATGATGCATGGCATAACTCAGTTGAGTTCTGTAGGATGCACCGGTGTTCCGTGAAGTTGCTCGGGCTGTCAGCTTGTAGCCTCTGAGATGTGAAGTGTTCACACGATAGTGACTGTTTCGTAAAGCCCGATCGAAGTGGCATGTGTCATGCTTATCTATTTGGACTTGTTGGGAAGGGTGCGCACCTTAGAGGGGTATACCGGGCGGGAATCTTTGAAGTGAAAAAAGAGTGTAGTATGAAAAGAATTGTTTTGATAACGGTGGTTTTATGGTTGGGGGGGCAAGCCGGGATGGCGGCTATGGAGGCTACAGGTACGGTGGTCAATCCGCCACCGGCCGTCGTTACGAACGGCGACTTGTCGCAAGGCTTGGCGCGGGTGTTGGCTTTTGAGGCCTCCGCCGACTTTGTCGGGGCCATCCAGCTGGTCAAGACGTTACAGGCTCAATACGCGAACCAACCGGGCGTGGGAAAATTAGCCGAGGTATTGCCGCGTTTGAAATCGAGGAAGCGCAAGGCCGTGCAGCTTTCCTTTGCGATGGAGAAAATAGGGTCGGACAATCCGATTGAGGTACAGGCCGCTAATCAACAATTGGCGGAAGAGCCGGAGGTGGCGGCTCTGCTTCTTCGCCGGAGCGTAAGGAAAGACTCAGGGAAAGTGCTCCTCGGAGCCATTAATGTGCTCTCAGGATATGTGGATGCCGATTCGGCTTTGGCTTTGCTGGATCGGTTAGAGGCCGAGCCTGCGGGGCCCCTGGCCGATGCCCTCGTCCAGGCTTTCCTGCGCGAAGTCGACGGCCTGACGGAACAGCCTGAACTGGATCGCCGAGTGTTGGCAGACAACCTCGAGCGACTTTTCCGGAAGGTGGCCGCCGACACCGGATTCGCTCGGACGGATCTTGCAGGTCTGCTGCTGCGCGTTGTCGAGAGATGGTTCGGCAGTCAGGCCACCCCTTTTGATGAGTTTCTGAAAAAGCCCGGCGCCTATGAGGGGCTTGCCGGGTTTGTCGGCCGGGCGGCATCCTCATCGAATTCCGAACTTCAGGCATGGGCGTACTGGGGGCTGGGGGATTTGGGGAAGGAGAACACGTCCGGACTGATAGGGTGGTGGAAGTTCGATGAAACGGAAGGCTCCGTGGCTAAGGATTTTCCCCCCAGCAAATTGAATGGGTTCTTGACGGGTGGAGTGACAAGGTGTGCGGGGCGCATCAAAGGGGGATTGCGTTTTGATGGCGTGAGCGCCGAGGTGGTTAACGGGTGGAATTTGTTTCCGGCTGTAACCAATACCTTCACCATGGCATTGTGGGTATCGCCGACGATGTCTTTGCAGCCGGTGCTGGAGTCCCGCGAAGGTGCGGCGGGTTGCAGTGGTCAGCGCTATGCCATTTATCCCTCACATGGTACGGCGTATGGGGATCAGCAGGCAGGTGCCGGTATCTCGGTCGGCGACAATGGGGTCAATGTGATGGAGCACGCCGCTGGTTATCTTCCCCCGCTTCTCGTCTATCAGGAAGCGATCAATGGATGGACTCACATCGCGGTAGTTTATGAGAACCAACAGCCCCGGCTCTACGTTAATGGCAAGCTGGTGAGGAAGGGTTTGGTCAGCACCATGACCGTTCATCCAAGCGCCGGCCTCGGATGCTCCGCCGGCGGATATGGCTGTTTTGCGGGTATGCTGGACGATCTGCGTATCTACAATCGTGCCTTGTCCGACAACGAAGTGATGGCGTTGGCTAAGTCCGCCGGCGGCGTTATGCCCGTCGTACGGAAATAAAGTGAATTCCGGCGAGATCAGGAATTAAAGCACCCGCTACTTCAAGTTCATCGCCAAACATGCGCTGGAAAAGAACCATGCCGCAGTAGCCGAACTCGGTGTAATCGAATTTTAATATCTATTCATTATCTATTCATTATTTTGCTATACAATCTATAACTTATTTATTGTAAACATTTAGCAGTTATATGCTTTGGAGGCAAGGCAGTGGTGCCTATTGCAAGAAAACCCTTGGGCCTCTTTGTGCGGTGCCCCGTTTCATGAAGAACTTTTTCCCGATCTTCCGTGGTTTTTGGATGATCTTAGGCCACAGGGATTTTTAGGTCGAACTTTTGCGCGTC
Organism: Kiritimatiellia bacterium; assembly: GCA_038330175.1. Classification (GTDB taxonomy): domain Bacteria; phylum Verrucomicrobiota; class Kiritimatiellia; order CAIKKV01; family CAITUY01; genus JAABPW01. The sequence continues at coordinate 9,112 of JBBQNS010000074.1, read as the reverse complement.
AGTACGGTGCTGAACTTGGATTGTCTTCTGATCTAAAGGATTGGCGTACGGATGATATCGTTATGTCGTTAGTGCGATACGGCCGGGACTTGCAAGGTTCCTTTATCCTGGGTGATGCGATGTTGGCATCCGTTCAAGAGCGTATAGGTACTGGGGTAAGAACCATTCCGCTTGCTCAGAGAAAAGAATCCTATCCCGTGCAGGCTGAGGCCGCTTTGGCTGGAGAGTGGCCGGGATCGTCTGCCGCAGGTGAACAGCCGAAATTTACCGCTTGTGTGGAAGAAGAGGACGGGGCCATCCGTCATGTCATAGTCAAGTTTAGTGGTGGCGCGGGCCGTCCGGAAGATCAGCGCTGGGCTGATTTACTGGTTGCTGAACATCTCGCTACGGTTTTACTGGTTGAACAGGGTATTCCTGCGGCGCAAACGAGTTTGCTGGAAACGGGTGGACGCTGTTTTCTGGAGTCGTTCCGATTTGATCGGGTAGGGGCTCACGGGCGTCGAGGACTGGTCTCGTTGATGGCTCTGGATTCCGCATTTTATGGTCGCATTGATACGCCGTGGACAGCGGCGGCCGGGCGTTTGCAGGGTGATGGCTGGCTTACGGCGGCTGATGCCAGGCGATTATCGGTACTGTGGTGGTTTGGAACCTTGATTGGCAATACCGATATGCACTATGGCAATGTCAGTCTCTTCCTGAGTCCAGATCGTCCGCTGGAGTTGGCTCCTTGTTACGATATGGTTCCCATGTTTTACCGGCCCGGTCTGGAAGGCGCGCTTCCGGCTAGTCCGCTTGTGCCTGTGCCGCCTCCTCCGCAGGCCTTGTCTGTTTGGATGCAGGCAAGTGCTTTGGCGGAGCTCTATTGGTCGCGTGTGTCTGAGCACGCGGGTGTCTCAGTGTCTTTTCGTCAGCTGGCCGGGCAAAATGTATTTAATATTACCCGGTATCGCCAACTTACCGAGAAACAGCACCCACCCCTAACCCCTCCAGGGAGGGGAACTAAAGCTTGATCCCCTCCTTGGAGGGGCTAGGGGTGGGTTGAATTCTATTGAGGGGGCGCAGGCCACCAGCGACATTGACTTCAACATCACCCAAGCGGGGGTGGTTTCGGGAGATCCTTCAGGCAGGCTTGAGCCTTCGCGATCTCTTCGTCCGGCAGAACGTAGTCAGTCAGTTTGCCGTCAAAGAAAGCCTGGTAGCCGGTCAAATCCATAATGCCGTGGCCCGACCAGTTCAAGACAATCACCTTCTCCTTGCCCTCTTCCTTGGCCTGGTTCGCCTCACGGATGGCCATCGCAATGGCATGTGAGGTCTCCGGGGCAGGGATAAAGCCTTCAGCCTGACTGAAGGCCATTGCCGCGCGGTAGCATTCCAATTGAGGGATGGCCTTGGCTTCAATCAAACCTTCGCGCAGGGCATGACTGACCAGGGGCGCCATCCCGTGATAACGTAGACCGCCCGCGTGAATCGGCGCCGGCACAAAGGTGTGGCCGAGGCTGTGCATGGGCAGCAAGGGTGTCATCATCGCGACATCACCGGAGTCATAGGAGAAAAGGCCTTTCGTCATCTTGGGGCAGGCGGAGGGCTCGACCGCTATAACCTTCGGATTGTGGGTTCCGGCAATTTTGTCGGCCAGGAACGGGAAGGCGATCCCTCCAAAGTTGGAGCCACCCCCGGCGCAACCAATCACGACGTCCGGGTAAAGCCCGATCTTCTTGAACTGTTTCTTGGTTTCCAGTCCAATGATGGTTTGGTGCAGCAGCACATGATTCAGCACGCTGCCAAGAGCGTAGCGGGTATCCTTGTGGGTAACGCAGTCCTCAATAGCTTCGCTAATGGCAATGGCCAGACTACCCGGGCAATTGGGATCGTTGGCCAGAATGGTACGGCCAGCATTGGTTTCCGTGCTCGGGCTGGAGACGCATTCGGCACCCCATGTCCGCATCATGATTTTGCGCAAAGGCTTCTGTTCGAAGCTGACTTTTACCATGTAGACTTTACATTCCAGGCCGAACATCTGGCAGGCCATGGCCAGCGAGCAACCCCATTGACCGGCGCCGGTTTCCGTGGAAAGCCGCTTGATGCCAAAGATCTTGTTGTAGTAAGCCTGCGGCACAGCGGTGTTAGGCTTGTGACTGCCGGCGGCGGATACGCCTTCATTCTTATAAAATATTTTAGCGGGAGTTTTTAGAGCCTGCTCAAGCCGGTAGGCCCGACAGAGCGGGCTGGGACGCCACTGCCACAGGATTTGCAGGACTTCATCCGGGATATCGATCCAGCGCTGCGTGCTGACTTCCTGCTCAATCAGGTTCATCGGGAATACGGGCGCCAGCATGTCGGGCGTTAGCGGTTTGCCGTCAGGAGTTAACGGCGGGGGCATGGCGTGGGGAAAGTCGGCGGCGATATTGTACCACTGACGGGGCATTTCATCTTCATTCAGGAATACTTTGATCTGTTCCATGGTTCTCTTCCTTCTAGTAAGCCAGTTCTCTTCGAATAAAACAGGGTGGCATTATGGCGGAGGTGTGTTTCTATAGACAAGAACAAATTATCGGGAGCTAGCGGGTTGATTTCCAGTAAATTGGTTCTTTTCCCAGGAACCAGAGGTCTTGAAGCCGCCGGAGGTAATGTAGGTGCCTTCGCCGTGCATCATGTCGTTTTTCCAATCCCCGTTATATTGATCGCTTTCCCCAAATTTAAAGGAACCCTGTCCGCTGGCAAGATGCCCCTTTTCCCATTGGCCTGTTATTTGTCCGCCATTATTGAAAGTATAGGTTCCCTCGCCGTCCATGGCGTTATTTTTCCACTCGCCTGTATATTTGTCCCCGTTGGCGAAGTTTTCAGTTCCGAGTCCATAGCGTGAATCTTTGACCCAGCTTCCCTCGTATTGGGCGCCACTAGGGAGCAATAGCTTGCCCTGACCGTCTCTTTGGTTCGCGATCAATTGTCCCGTATAGCGCGTATGATCGGGGAACGTGATCTCCCCCTCGTAATGGTCGGTGAGTGAGATGGGTTGACCGCTATATCGGGCGCCGTTACTGAATTCTTTAGCCGTTTTTCCACCGGCGGCAATGGTCGGTTTCTCCTGAGGCTTTTGAGCTTTGACGGGGATGGGGGTTGCCGGGGCAGGCGGGGCTGCCGGGGGAGGCGCCTTCTGGGAATTGAACATGCCAGCCAGGCGTGAGGGTTTGTGTGGTTTCATGGCATCCAAAGCGGCTCGGTTATTGCGCTCTTCAGCGACCTGACGGGCGGTCTGGTTGTTATTGTCGGTTAGTGCAAGATCCGCCCCGTTGGCGATTAACAGCGCTACAATATCCGCGGCATCTGTATAAGCGGCCCAATGTAATGGGGTGAATCCTGTTGCCGCCTTGGCGTTGACGTTCGCTCCCGCTTGAATCAGGGCTTTGCATAGGGCGAAATTTTTATTGTAAGAGGCCCAATGGAGTGCCGTGGATCCTTTGGAGCTGGCGGCATTAACCAGAGCGCCCTTTTTGATGAGATACTTGGCGACGTCATTAAAGTCCTTGTTGACGGCGCAGTGCAGGGGCGTCAGACCGCCGTCGGTGGCAAGGTTGACATCCGCACCAGCTTCTACGAGGTGTTTAACGATATCCAGATTCCCCTGGACGGCGGCGAGAATCAGAGGCGTGGTATTGTTGGCGTCCTGGGCATTGAGGCCGCCCGCATCGGATTCCTTGATCAGTTGGCGAACTTTTTCAAGATCCTGCTCTTTGACGGCGTTGTGCAGGGGCGCGGCCTCACTACGAAGAACGACGCTTCCCGAAAGAGCAAAAACGACAGTTAACAATCCTAAAGTTTTAATCATGGTGCATCCTTTTTTGAAAACTCTTTCTCGACAAGTGCGACGCGTAGGATAAGACTATGGCCCCCGAAATGCAAGTAAGGGGGTTCGGAAAGGCGTCATGATTGCAATCGTAAATTATAGAGCAGGAAATCTGACCAGCGTGAAGCTGGCATTCGAGGCGATTGGGGTGGAAGCGCTTATTGCCGACCGGCCGGAGGAAATCCTCAAGGCCGATCGCGTGGTATTTCCGGGTGTGGGCGCCGCCGGTGCCGCCATGGCACACCTGCGTGAGCTCAAGTTGGCTGACACCTTGCGCGAAGTGGTGCGACGGGGAACCCCGTTCCTTGGCATTTGTTTGGGAACCCAGATTATCCTCGGATATTCCGAGGAGGACGGCGGGATTGAGACCGTGGGCTTGATTCCCGGGCGCGTTAAACTGTTCCGTCCCACCCGGCATGAGGATAAAGTTCCCCAGATTGGCTGGAACAGCGTCACCTTGAACCGCCCGCACCCCCTCTTTGCCGGGGTCGAGGCGGAAAGCGAATTTTATTTTGTGCACAGTTACTATCCGGCCCCGGATCATGCGGCGGATGTGGTGGGGGTAACCGACTATGCCGGGGTGACGTTTGCCTCGGTGCTTGGACGTGACAATCTGGTGGCCACCCAGTTCCATCCTGAGAAATCAGGGCGAATTGGATTGAAACTTTTTGAAAACTTTAGCCGGTGGGACGGACAATGCTGACAAAACGAATCATACCCTGCTTGGACGTGCGTGGCGGAAGAGTGACCAAGGGCGTCAAATTCCAAAACAATGTCGAACTTGGCGACCCCATTGAGATGGCGGCTAAATATTATCATTCGGGTTGTGATGAATTGGTGTTTTATGACATCACGGCCTCGGCAGAACGACGCCCGATCGACATCGAGATGGTGCGTGCCGTGGCGCGCGCCATCCACATTCCCTTTTCGGTAGGTGGCGGGATTTCGAATTTGGAAGATATGTCGCGGGTATTGTTGGCTGGTGCGGAGAAAATTTCGGTTAATTCTCTGGCGGTGGTGAATCCTCAGATTATTGCCGACGGAGCAAAGGCCTTTGGTTCCCAATGCATCGTACTGGGAATGGACCCGGTGCGGGTGGAGAACGATCCCCGCTTTCCCAGTGGCTATGAGATCACCACGCGCGGCTTTCGGGAGCGGACGGGGATGGATGCGCTGGCCTGGGCACGGCAGGCCGAAGATTTGGGGGTTGGGGAGATCGTTGTGAATTCGGTGGATGCGGATGGGATGAAGACGGGGTACGAGCTCACCCTGACCCGTATGATCGCCGAGGCCGTTTGCATTCCGGTTGTGGCGTCAGGTGGAGCGGGCAAGCCAGCCCATCTGGTGGAGGCCTTCACAAAAGGTAAAGCCGATGCCGCCATTATTGCGGGCATGATTCATGGCGGCGAATATACCATTTCGCAAATCAAGCAGGAGCTTATAGCGGCGGGTATAGCTATAAGAAAAAGATGGTAGTTTGCCTAAGCCCACAGATATTCCGCATTCCGGTGAGTGATTTTAGCTAGTTCCATCTCGGGAATATGCTTAATTTTCGCTGCTACCTTCAGAACCTCGGTCAAGTGAGCCGGTTCGTTGATTGGGCCACCGGGACCAGGGATAAAGGGGATGCCTATAGGACGAAGCGGCATTAGGTCAGGGGCGTCTGTTTCAATCAGTAGGCGATCTAGCGGAACTTCTGACAGTGCCTCCCGGCCTTTGAGATTCTGTTCAAAGGTGATGGCGCCGGAAAAGGAAAAATAGGCACCTCGCCGGACGAGTGGGCTGACCAATTCACTGGAGCCGGAATAGGAGTGGAACACAAAGCCATGGGCAGGCCAGCCTTTTTCATCCAGCAATTCCATCATCCGTCCCCAGGCCCGCCGACAATGGATGGAAACGGGTTGTTCAAGTTGATCGGCTAAATGCAGTTGGGCGAGAAAGACAGTTTCCTGGTCGGCAAAAGTCGATTTATCCAGCGCATGATCTAAGCCAATCTCCCCGATGGCAGCCGAGGTGTTGGCGAGGTGCGCTTTCAAGGAATCCAGCCAGAGTTCAGAGCGATCCCCGATATACCAGGGGTGAAGCCCGTATGAAAGCCGGACGATGGGAAACCGTTGGGCAATATTGGGCAGCAGCAACCAATCTTTTTCGCACGTGCCACAGCACATCAATCCCGTTACCCCGGTCGATGAAGCGCGCGCCAGGGCGCCCTCAAGGTGCGGGAACAATCGCTCATCCTGCAAATGGCAATGGGCATCGAAAAGTTTCATAGAAGGAAAGTATCCAGAATCCAGCCATCAGAATCCAGAATGAATAGCGTTTTTGTTTCCTTTGCGGCCTTTGAGGGCTTCTGTTAGAACTATCGGACTATGGATCAATTGAATGATGACAAGGACGTTGTCGAGACGGATGACGTGATACTACGGCGTGCCCGAGGGAAATTTGCTTGCATCGCCTCTTCCTACGGGTTGGGGGTATTCAATGATAATTTCTTTAAGCAGGCGGCCTTAGTATTATTTGTCGCGACCGGTCATAACGAAATGCAAGGCTACGCCTTGAGCGTCTTCACCTTACCCTTCATTCTCTTTGCCGCTCCGGCTGGCTGGTGCGCGGATCGTTTTGCCAAATGCCATGTCGTCATTTCTGCCAAATGGATGGAGCTGTTGGCGATGTTGTTCGGTGCCGTGGGCATTTGTATGGGAAATTCGCCTCTTATTTTCACCATGCTTTTCATTATGGGGTTTCAGGCCACGCTGTTTAGCCCGGCTCTGAATGGATCGCTGCCGGATCTTTATCCCGAACGGTTTGTCACCCGCGCCAATGGGATTTTGCGCATGCTAGTGACGCTAGCTATTTTGGGTGGGGTCGCCGTGGCCGGCATGATGCTGGATCGGCAAGGGACGTTCTGGGGAATTGATGCCAGTCGTCTGTTGGTCGCCGTCACCGTGGTGGCTGTCGCCGGGGTCGGGGTGATGGTCAGTTACGGGGTGCCGCACCGTCCTGCCGCCAATCCAACTTTAAAATTTCCGTGGAGTGGCCCCTTACATACGATCCAGGAGCTGATCGCTACCCGCAAGGATCCGTTGCTGGCCTCTACGATTTTTACGAATGTATTTGTCTGGTTGGTCGGGTCGCTGGGTATTCTGATTATCAATCCGCTGGGGATTAACCAGTTTCATATGACCAAGACGATGACCAGTTACTTGATCGTATGTCAGTTGGTCGGACTGGCCGCCGGCGGGGTGATCAGCAGCCGCCTGGTGCCGATTGGACGCTGGTACCGGGTCGTCTGGCCTCTTTGCCTGGCAATGTCGTTGGTCATGGTGGCGATGGCCGGGGTGCCCTTTCTGCCAGAAGCGTTTCAACGGACTGCACTTTTTGTGCTGATTTTCATGTTGGGAGCTTTTGGGGGAGGGATTCTTATTCCTATGGAAAGTTTTCTTCAAATCCGCCCGCCTGTCGCGCGTAAGGGGGCTGTTCTCTCGGCAGTGAATTTTATTGTCTTTGCCGGCATCCTGTCTTCCGGACTTTTTTCTAATTACCTCAATGAGCACCTGCGTCCGACCTCGGCTTTTGGGGCAATGGGGCTCGCGTCACTTGTGATCTCAGGTGTATTGTTCCGCCTGTTCCGCAGGCAAAATGAAACAGTGGGTGGCATTACAAATGGCGAAAATAATGACAAAACTTGAATTCATTGAATGGTGTGATCTCTAAGGTTTCACAGGGACAGGCTAATAGTTGGTTTCACAGGGACAGGCTAATTGGTTTCACAGGGACAGGCTAATGGTTTCACAGGGACGGTTTCACAGGGACAGGCTAATAGTAGGGTTTCACAGGGACAGGCTAATAGTAGGTTTCATAGGGACAGGCTAATAGTAGAATTATATTTACAATAATATAGCCATATTTCCGTTATGTATAGAAAGGTGAGAGGAGTCCATCTATGCGTAAAGCTCGAATTATTGAGGAAATGTCGGCGTACTATCATGTGGTATCGCGCGTGGTGGGGCGTGAATTCGTGTTTAGTGAAACGGACGAGCGCGAGAAATTCAGGAAGACACTGCGTGCCGTGGAAGGGTTTAGCGGTGTGCAGGTCCTGACGTTTGCAATCATGAGTAATCACTTTCACGTCCTTGTGTATGTTCCTAAAATGCAAGAGGTTAGCGATGTTGAGCTGGGGCGGCGGATGCTTTATTTGTACGATGAGTTGAGGGTGGATGAGTTCATGGCAAAGCTGAAGGTTTTGCGTGATGTTGGGCAGAATGAGACGGCGGAGCGGATGAAGCGGGACTATGTGAGGCGGATGTATAATTTGGCGGAGTTTGTAAAGTCGCTGAAACAGCGCGTCAGCCTGTCGTATAATCGGCGGCATGGCCGTGTAGGGACTTTGTGGGAGGAGCGTTATAAAAGCCTATTGGTGGATGGAGAGGCGGGGGCATTAAAGGCGGTGGCGGCGTATATTGATCTAAATCCGGTGCGAGCGGGGTTGGCGAAAGATCCCAAAGATTATCGATTTAGTGGGTATGGTGAAGCGATGGGGGGCGGAATCCAGGCCCGTGCAGGGCTGGGGCATGTGGTCGGAGGAGCGGCGAGTGAGTGGGGGGCGGTGTCAGGTGAGTATCGGCAATTGCTGTATTTGAAGGGGGAGGAGCGCGGGGTAAAGGAGAATGGAAGTCCTGTTCGTCCTGGATATAGCGAGGCGGAAGTTGAAGAGGTGGTGAAGGCGAAGGGGAAATTGCCGTTGAATGAGATATTGCGGTGTCGAGTGAGGTATTTTACGGATGGCGTTATTTTTGGAAGTCGTGATTTTGTTGAGGAGCGGTATATAAAATATCGGGAGCGATTTAGCGAGAAGCGTGAGACGGGAGCGCGGCCGATGAAGGGCGGGGATTTTGGAGGGATGTACACGGCGCGACAATTGCGCGTGGATGTGATGGGTATTCCTGTGGTCGCCGGGTAGGGGATGGGCCTCTTGTTGCAAATGTAAACTGAAAATGACTATTAACCTGTCCCTTTGGAGCCCTTGTCCCTTTGGAGCCCTTTGGAGCCCCCTTTGGAGCCAAGAAGAGGAGGTCTTATCAACTTAGGATTGTGTTACAGCCGTATGGCGCACAATTTTGCCTTCGATCAGATAAATTAAATCTTCGGCAATATTCGTGGCATGGTCGCCAATCCGTTCCAGATGGCGGGCAATATGCATAAGCTTTAGCAACGGTTCAACCATCGCCGGACTCCGCAGGATTTCCGTTTTGAGGCGGGCGGCCATGG
>JBBQNS010000073.1:0-19838 GCA_038330175.1 Kiritimatiellia bacterium | reverse complement strand
CCCGTAATGGCGGTGTTCGTTTCGGCTACAAGACGATAAAACATCTTGTCAGGAGCGGCAGAAAAGGCAGAAGACCCCATCCCCAAAAGCGTAATCACGGCCACTAATGCATAGGGTTTCATTTTGCACCTCGCTGGCTGCACACCTTGCCGAACTCCCCTCACCATCCTGCTTGTTGCCATGTGATAACTTTCCATTCCAATTCCTCCATTCCGAAAACGCGGGTCATTCCCGGTGGTGCTGAATGACGCAATATTGGGTCATAAGCCCAAACACGAACAGGCGCAGTGTAGTACTTATCCGTACTGGGTGATACCCATGCATTGGTGGCTATCCGGCTATTCCATAAGTCAATGATGGAGCCATTATAAATTGCTTTACTGCTTCCCCAATCCTCCAAAAACCTCAATACATTCTCCAACCCGCCATTATACTGACCTTTTTGGGTATCCGTATTCCCGGTCATGATGACCGTATTAAACGTGGTGTTCATTGCCTTGCGTCCGGAACAAACGCGATTGGAACTTATGGCATCCTGCCAGTTGGTCGAAAGCAGGGTGACCGCGTCGCCCCCCACTAAACAAGGAAGATTATTTGTAGTAAATCGATTGGTGAGGTTATAATTCCCTTCAATATATACTGGCTTATCTGAAATAACGGTGAGGCCTCGGGCAAGGCCTATATTCTCTGCATTTCTCAGGCGAACAGCAGGCATTCCTTTTCCAAAAACGTTATTGGTGGCGAACGTGATATACACGACATTGGTACGCCAAGGCGTATTGGTGGTGGTGACTCCCCCAGCGCCATCACTATTGATATCATACATCAAATTAGTGATCACCGACGCCAGCCGATCAACATAAATGTCGATCGGCGTGACATTGGCGATTTCGCGAGAATCATAAAAGCTGTTGGTATAGGCGACCATGTTGGTGCCCACTTCCGCAAAGGAGGGGCCAAGATTGTAGAATCCCTTGGTGTTGGTCGTCACGACATAGGTGTCCATGTTGGACTTGGTAAAGCCCGGATATTTATTCCCCAGATAATTGTTGGTGGTGGCGGCCAGCACAACGTTCGTAAAACAGGCATTGGTTGAGATAAGGTTATTGTGTTGATCCCAGGCATACACAGTGGTGTTGGACACCAATAATTTCAAGCATGCCTGTACTGCAAAACGCTCGTTTTCAGTCTCCTTCGAAACGGAGTTCGTATAGCCATAATAGGGCTTGGCGGAGGCCAGCGCCTGGTTCGTCGTCATAGGTCGCTGAATAATGGTGTAGGGAACATCCGAGACGTCAATGGGGGGGCGGAGCTCAGGAACTCCATGGGCACGGGATAGAACAAGACCATCCCATCGGCTTAACGAGGTCCCCATCCAAAGTACATAATCGCTATCAACATAGATTGACCCCATTTTCATGGCGACATTCGCCCCGGCCCGATTCTTTATGGTAATCGTGGGCGACAAACTCTTGACATCATCTTTTCGTCGAGCGTAAATATTTCCATGCGAGGTGACCCGGTCATTTAAGGCCAGCGACCCTCCCAGATAAAGATCGTGGTTGCTATGAACGGGTCCAGCAGAAAACGTCATGGTGTTTCCGGGAAGGATTTCCAGATCATCATCATAGAACACACCAAAGCGAATGAGATAGACCCCTAGGAGCTGCACCTTTTTCTGCAACACAGCGGTGACCCCACTATGAGGATTTCGGGCCCCCACAGTGATCGTAAAAAACTGATAGTCCCCGTTAGCGCCGCGGCACGCTGAACCGTTGGTAATCTCCCCAGTCATGACATCCGATTCCACCGAAATCCGGAATGCCGATTGGCCATTGGTGCGAGTGAGCGCATAGCCATCCAACTCATTGGTGAAGGTAATCGCGTTGACCAAATTCTGGAGATAATTGGTTTGAAGAGGGTACATGGGCTGACTGGCCATCACTTGAGCTAATCGAATGGTTCCATATTCAAGTGCGGCATCGGCTACAGAACGAGCCTTCCTGTGATCAATCGTGAGCCGCGTTTGATAAGCACTGTTGACCGTGTATGTCACGAACGCGGCGCACAACGCGGCAGCGGTAAAGGTAACGATAAGTGCAACACCGAGAACGGCCCCCGCTGTTTTCTTGAGCTTTTTATCAGCATGGTCTGTCATGATATTAATCCGTTTCTTTCGCTCCGGTTTTTTTCATCCCTGTTAAAGGCTATACCACCATTGCAAATTTCGAGGGGTAGCCGAGAATTGCAACACAAAGCCCTGATATCCAGTGTTTAACACACCCGCACCCGGGGTATTGGTAGCGTCACCCACATGCAGCGTGACACCCACCGTGGCGGGCGAGATATTGAGCATTTTAAAAACGGTGCTGGAACCATCCATCGGGGAGACATAATTGCAGATAATCTCCTCATTTCCACTCACGGCTGTGTCGGGATCGAAGAGAATATAATTATTGCTGACGGTCGCCCGGTTGTTATCGGCATCGACATAAGTCAAACTGCCCTGAATCAAACGGTCGGATGTAGCTCGGGTGAGAATCAGGATGGTGGGGGACTGAACGCCGCAAGCGCGACTTTCCTCAATAATCTTAATTATCTTCCCCTGCGCCTTTCTGGCAAGGTCATTATAATTCACCTGCCGATTCCCAGAATAAGTCATCTTATTTACCATGGCGAAAACAGAAAAAATGGCCAAGGAAACCAACAGCGAAAGCGCCGAAGCCACCATGATTTCCACCATAGTGAATCCCTTGGAAGATGTCGTGCGTGTTTTCATTTTAAATAAATAAACCCGGTCATCGTTTCGAGTTCATGTCGCCCCTGATAATCCCAGGCGACGGCCACCGTTACCTGTTTTCGCGTTGGATTGAATAATTCTATGATCGCATTCGTAATAAAGCGGTCACACATGAGGGGCACCCGGGTGGTTCCCCCAAGATGCGTAAGCAACATATTGGTGGATGGGAAATTTTCCACAGCAACCATTCCGTAATTGGCGCCCCGCATCTGCTCAATGGTCTCCCTGCAAAGGCTGAAGCCAGCATAATGTTGAGCCGTTGCATAGACTAATCGGCTCCCTTGCGTGAGGGAAGCCAACACTGTGGCCACCACCAACGCGACAAGCGCCATGGCAATTACCACCTCCATCAGGGTCAGGCCACTACGACTATTCCTCATCGATGTTTTCACAATTCCTCCACTTACAGTTAAATGAGCAGAATTTGAGCCAATCAACCTTTGGGCACCCAAAATCCTAAAAAAATCGATTTATTCACCATCACATTAACTTGCTCACCTGTACGTTTTCTCATTTTCGATAAAATTCACCGTCCCTTGGCTCTATCATCACTTTTATTCCACAGTGTTGCAAATATTCTTTCTCCATGCTTAAATACCACACAGAGGCAGTGAGGGTGACAAGCGATAGGTATCGCCGTCAAATCCGGTGCTGAGCTGGAACGAACGAACGGCTTGTCATTCAACCCCTCTGGAGGAAGCTACCATGAGTAAATACGTTGTGGTCGTTGCCGATACGAAACGCGCTCGTTTTTTCACTGTTAAAGACTCGTTTACCCCGGAAGTTGAATCCAGCCCCAAATTGGTCGAAGAGCAGGATTTGCTCAATGCCGAAAATTCACAAAAGCGGGTTCCATCGACGGGCCGGAACAAAACCAGCGGCAGCGGGTCTTATGCTTTTGATGATCATCGCGGCAAACATGCCCTGGATGAACTCCGCCGGTTCGCCGCCATCATCCTGAAGGAAGCGCTCAAACAAGCCCGCAAGGCCAGCGCCCATACTCTGGTCTTGGTGGCTGAGCGCAAGACGCTGGGCGTGATTCGCGCCGCCCTACCCACTATCAAGGTGAGGGGACTCGATATTCACGAATGCGATCTTGAGTTGACCGGCGAACCTACGTCTAAAATTCAGACGCTGCTCGCGCGTAGAGAGTTGATCCCCGCCATGAAAAGGCCGACCAAACGAGCACGGAAGTAGGCTAATAGGCAATGCACGTGTGGTTGCTTGTGTCCTGAGAGGACAGCCGCTGCTACACAAGGGAGAGCGAAGCACGTGTAGATGGCTGTGTCCTCACAGGCATAACGAGAAGGCAGAGGCTAACCGAGATCGCTATCCCTTAAAAAGCTCCAGCCAGCAGCAGGTTCATGAGGAAGCGGGAAGCAGGGAAAATGATCCCATCCAACGCGCCCAGCCAGAGCAAGCCAAACAAAATAAATATCCCATAGCGCTCAATGCTCAAATAGTCTTCAGCCCAGCGTCCAGGCAAGAGCCCGTATAACACGCGTGAGCCATCCAACGGGGGAACGGGTATCAAGTTAAAAATAGCCAACGTGATATTCGTCAAACAAAAGTAAAACAAGAATTTGCACGCCACGATCGCCAGCGGCGTACCCCATAGGGCCGCCAAATGAAACAGCAGGCCGCCAATCAGGGCAAGCGATAGATTGGTCAGCGGCCCGGCTGCCGCTGTAATCATGACTCCGCGTTTATAATTCCGGAAATTATAGGGATTGATCGGAACCGGCTTGGCCCACCCCAGCAGAACCGGACTGTGGGTTAGCACGAGAATGAGGGGCAACAAGATGGAGCCGAACAAATCGATGTGTGCGATCGGATTCAGGGTGAGGCGTTTGGAATAGGCCGCCGTGGGATCCCCCAGCCGATAGGCCGCATACCCATGGGCGACTTCGTGCAAAATGATCGAAAACACCAACGACACTACTAAGAAAATAATTGTTTCTGTATCCATATTGTGGGCCACTATACAGGAAACCGCTGGAAAGTAAAACAGCCGAAAAAATTTCTTATAGGGTAAATTTTATCCGCCTTCGGATTGAAGATTCCGCACACAGTGCGGTGCTACATTTCGCGTCGCCACATCTGCCTTGCTTCCCTCATTTTCTATGGCATAATTGATTCATGAAAGTTGGATCATATCTTGCCTTCTGGAGGATAGCTTTGTGCTTAAATCTGCTCGGGGCCTGCGCGCTCGCGCAGGCGCTTCACATTGTCGAAGCCACCAATGCCCCGCCGGGCGGACTAGCCCCCTCCAACACACCCCAAATAGTTCTCCTCACTTTTGATGACTCCGTTACCACCAACATGTTCAATCGCGTCCAGCAGGTAGGCCCCATCAACCCCTTGTTCTACCGGGTCAAAGGCACCCTTTTCTAAAGGCGTCCCGTGGGAGACGCGGAGATACGGGGGGAGGCACTAATACCTTGGCATTGTTTCAGACATGCGGAACCACCGTAGAAGCGGCGCCCCGCCGCTTGCCTGACGACAAGAACGCGACGAGGGCGTCGCGTCTATAAAAACGCCGAATCATTTCCCAACTAGATCAGGCCCATCCTAACTTAAGGCCTTATCGGCATACTCTACAAAGAAATCAATATCAGACTCCGTGTGAGCCGCCGAGACAAACCCCACTTCAAATTGTGAAGGAGGCAAATAACAGCCCGCTTTGAACATTCCACGGAAAAATGAGGCATAGGCCTTCGCATCGCAGTGCTTGACAGTTTCCAAGTCGGTTGGCGCCTTCTCCATGAAGAAAGGAGTAAACAAACCGCCCAAGCCAGCACAGTACAACGTCACCCCCCGCTTACGGGCAATGGCATTTACGCCCTCGGTCAGCCGGCTTCCAAGTGCTTTGATTCGCGCATAGGGATTTTCTTTGACGAGCAACGCCAGTGTGGCCAACCCTGCGGCCAGTGCCACCGGGTTTCCGCTTAATGTCCCCGCTTGGTATACCGCCCCCAATGGGGCCAACTTGCGCATGACCTCTTCACGTCCCCCCACCGCTCCCACCGGCATCCCGCCCCCAATAATTTTCCCCAGACACGTCAAATCAGGCTCCACCCCGCACAGGTGCCCATAAGTAGTCGGCCCCAATCTGAAGCCGGTGATCACCTCATCAAAGATCAACAAAGCGCCGCAGCGATCAGCCGCCTTGCGCAAGCCCTCGAGGAAACCTGGCGCGGGCGGAACCAACCCCATATTTCCCGCCACCGGCTCAACTATAATCGCAGCAATCTCATTCCCCTGAGTCGCGACAATCTCATCCACTGCGGCAAGATCATTATAATGTGGAACCAAAACTTCAGCAGCTGCCGCAGGGGACACTCCCGCCGAAGACGTAATGCCCCCGGTTAGCAGTCCACTACCCGCCGACACCAACAGATAGTCGGCATGTCCATGATACCCGCCATCGAATTTCAAGATCTTCCTGCGCCCCGTGAAACCACGCGCCAGACGAATGGCCGTCATAGTGGCCTCAGTCCCAGAACTCATGGCACGCACCATTTTCATGGACGGAACCAGTGCACAAAGTGTTTCGGCAAATTCAACTTCCCGAGGGGTGTTGATGCCAAAACTTGTCCCTTCGGCCGCAGCCCGGCAAATCGCCTCAACGACCGCCGGATGAGCATGCCCCATAATCAAAGGGCCCCACGAGCCGCAGAAGTCAACCAGCTCGGCCCCTTCAGCCGTCTTGATACGCGCACCTTTACCGCTCACTACGTACAAAGGGTCACCCCCCACAGAATTAAAAGCCCTGACCGGACTATTTACACCGCCAGGAATCACTCGTATTGCTCGTTCAAACCACTCATGAGAAGTCATTAGGAGTCATCCTTTCTTGAAAATTTCATCATATCGGTTAGCCCAGTAGGAAATAATAATATCCGCACCCGCCCGGGATAACCCCATGATCGATTCACGCACCATTGCGTTTAAGTCACCCCAGCCACGTTCTGCTGTCGCGATCAACATAGAGTATTCTCCGCTTACATTGTAAGCCGCAATAGGCAGATCGGTTTGTTCACGTAAGCGCGCTAAAAGATCAAGATAGAATAGCGAAGGCTTCAGCATCAAAATATCCGCCCCTTCCGCTTCATCCAGCTGTGATTCGCGTAAGGCCTGCCTGACATCTCCAAACGAGGCCTGATAACTGCGTCGATCCCCTTTTTGCGGGGCCGATTCTTCCGCCTCGCGGAAGGGGCCATACATGCTGGAAGCAAATTTAGTCGAATAACTCATCAATAGCGTCTGCTGAAATCCATCTTTATCAAGTGCCTTACGGATAGCCGCCACCTGACCATCCATCATGGCACTCGGCGCAACCATGTCCGCACCTGCCGCCGCATGTGAAATGGCCATTTTCGCAAGAATCTCATTGGCCGCATCATTATCAACGTCGCCCGTTCCGGTCAGTGGTCCACAATGTCCGTGCGAGGTGTAAGCACAGACACACACATCCGTAGCAATCACCAGTTCAGGAAACTCACGGCGAAGGCCTCGGATCGCCTGCTGTACGGGCCCCCTGTCATCACAAGCGGCCGTTCCTGAGCCATCTTTTTGGGACCGCTCAACCAAGCCGAAGACCAGGATGCTTCCAATCCCCATGTCGACGACGCGCGGCAACTCCTTTAGCAGGACATCCACACTCATCCGCCGCTGACCCGGCATGGCGTCAATCGGCTCGCTCACCCCAAATCCGTCTTTAATAAATACAGGCCACATGAATTTTTCCGGATCCGGCAGCGGCATATCAAACAGTCTTCGAATCGCCGGCGTCCGTCGTAAGCGTCGTAATCGAACCTCAGGGAATGTACTCATTTTTTCTCGCCCTTCTGAACTTATAAAGTTTTGAACGATTGCAACACAAAGTGGCCGGCAAGCGCCGTCATACTGGACTCCACCGTGGCCTCAGGAGGCACCAGATTGGCCTTAGCACCACAACGGGCCAATGCCGCCAAAGTCGGCTTTCCAATGGCCACCACAAATTTATCACTTAGCGAAGCCGCACCCCATTGCTGGTCATATATTTCCACAGCCGACGCACTGGCGAAAAACACCGCCTCAAAAGCCGGCTTACTCGCATGCTGAATCGGGAGATTGCGATAAAGCAAACAATCCTCGACAGCCGCGCCCATCCCTCTCAAAGACTCGGACAATGCGGGCCCGGCCTTATCGGAACGTAGCCGCAAAATATGCGGCTTATCCTTCATGAACGGCGCAACCACCTTCAGCAGGCCTTCCGCACTGAACCCGTCCTTCGGCTCAATATCTGCCTGCAACCCCAGTGTCCACAGTTCTCGGGAGGTCCCCCCGCCACAGGTCACCAACTTGGGCACCTTCCGCAGATCCGTCCGAGCCGTCTTGAGCAGCTCCCCGAAACACCGCACCGCTGAGGGTGATGTCAGCACCACCCAATCATAAGAGGTGAGTTTGCGGACACACTCCAGGGCTGCCGAAGTCACTTCAAGCTTGATCAGCGGTCGGCATACCGGAATGCCCCCGAAGTCGGACACCAGCGCCGCCGCTCTATCTTGAAGGGCATCACTGGCAGTGAGTAAAATGCGACGCCCCTCAAAGGCGCCGAAGTGCCTATAGCGGTGGTTGACCGCCTCGCCAACAACAATCAGGCCAGCCATGCCGCAGCCAGCCTCCTTGATTTGCTCTTCAATCGTAGCAAGCGTTCCTGAGACAACCTGGGCTTGGTCGCTTCCCGCCCCATACACCACGGCCGCCGGAGTCTGCGGGGATTTCCCCTCCTCGATCAATTGGCGTGCCACCTCGCCCGCCACAGACGTTGCCATAAAAAACACAAGGGGAAGATTCATGCGCTCATCTGCCGCGACGGAGCCCACTGCTCCTCCTTCCTTGCGGGGTGTCATTACCGTGAATCCTCGGGATACACCACGCCGCGTCAGGAGCATGCCTGTACCTGATGTTGCGGCAGTCAGACTGGTCACACCAGGCAGAACCCGGTACGGCAGACCCAGTGCATCTAAGGCCTCAACTTCCTCTGCCAAACGTCCAAAAATACCGGGATCGCCTCCCTTCAGCCGCACTACTTTCAGCCCGCGTCGGGCGTACCGGGTGATCAAGTAGGTGGTCTCATTCTGAGGCACACTATGGGCGCCAGCCCGCTTCCCGACATCAATGAGTTTCACCGTGGGCGGCAACAGATCCATTAGCTCATGACCAAACAGGGTATCGTGCAGGCAAATGTCACACCGCTTCAACGCTGCCAGGCTTTCGAGGGTGCAGGCGCCCGCCGACCCGGCGCCCGCTGCTGCAAAGGTCACAGACTTCACAAATAACCGACGCAACTTCAGAAATCTCTCATCCCCAGCCCGGAACGTCATGGCCAGCGAGCCCTGCCCATCCGGGGGCGACAACACGCTTGCCGGGATCCACTCGGTAATCCGTTGCTCGAGACCCAAGCGGTTCAGGGCTGCCCCGGCCATCACCAATAGATCAAAATCACCTCGGTCCAATTGGCTGAGTCGCGCTTCAATCGTTCCGCGGATCGGAGTCAAACGGGCCTCAGGGAAACGGGCAAAACAATACGCTTCCCGCCGCTCGCTACTCACGCCAATTCGGCCCTGGGGCGGCATACGATCCATCCCCTGCCCCATCGGGCAAATGAGCACATCACGCGCGTCTTCACACCAGGGCAACCATGCCCAATCCAAGCCCTCGCTAACAGGATCCGGCAGATCCTTGGCACTGTGAACGGCGCAATCCAAAATCCCGGAGCGAACCTGCTCATCCAAGTCGCGTGTAAAAAAATCAGGCGGACTCTGACGCAAATCTGTAACCTGATCACGATCACCTAGCGTGGAGAGGGCAACCGCTTGCCACCGACTTCCAAGCAAACAGGCCGAAAGGCGCGTAATCACCGCCTTAGTCTGTAAAACGGCCAAAGGGCTTGAACGAGTCCCAACTTTAAATACTTCGGATAATACTTTCATACTGCCTTTGATACTCTCTTCCCAGCGGCACCCTCTCGCTTGACATTGACTTCGTACTCCGTTTTTTTTCAGCCAATCGAAGTCCGACTTCAATCCATTCTCTCATCATGACTCCCGCCCAGCCCGCTTGAGTACTTTCGCCTAAAGCTTTTTCCAGCACCTTAGCAGACGGTAGTCCGGCCACATATTTCATGGCCGCAGCCCCCTTATGAAGGCAACACCGACCTGTGAATCTTGCTTGCACACATTCCCGCAAAAGTTTGGCGACCCGGATTTGAGATGACAAAACGGCTAGAACATCAACCCGGTTGCCTTGGTTCAAGATCACAAATTCATGAATGCCCCAGAGCTGTTGAAGCACCGCGCCCAGATCGAGGATTGATCGCTTTGTTATAGTACAGGTCTGGGCAATTGAAATGACGATTAAGTCGGCACCCGATAGAAGATCAATATGCCGGGCAAGATAGTCTTTCACCAATCGCGCACGGCGGCAGGACTCGCCCCCCGTCGATATCGTCATCGTGAGATGAGGCCGTCGCAACGTCGCCGGTATCAAGAAGTCGGCCTGAACCCAGTGGGCATCTGCAGAAGAACACATAATGCCTTTTTGGCGGCAGAGTTGAATCACCTCGCCATTCACCTTCGGATTATCTGTCGCTGCAAAAACCACACATTGCCCTTTGAGATCAGAGGCACGAAAATGGCGGACTTGGTGAGAAATACGGCCTTCCCCAAGCCAACGCTGAATGTCAGCAGAAGCCTCAGGCCCCACCACAGTAACGTTGGCGCCCGCCTCCAACAAATGCCCGATCTTACGGGCGGCGATCAAGCCACTGCCGACAACCAGACAAGGACGCCGCTCTAGCATCAGGTTCACAGGTAAAATTTTACGGCTTCGAGATTCGTCTCTCATCGTTATGCCCTCTCCTTGCCAACTTCTGCCAGCAGCCCTGCGGCCTGGTCCAGCCAAACCTCCACCACATCGGAATAACCCCCAAGTCCCCGGACAAGAGGGATAACCTCTACACCGGCACGCGTCAGGGCGGAAGCCCAGGATTTTTCGTCGGCGCCAGCAATGTCATCCTTAGCCGAATAGCCAGCCACAACCATACAGGGAAGCAACCATGCTTTTTTAACGTTAGCCACCCGACATTCCTGGACAACTTCATCACAGCCAAGCTTACCCAGTATCATACCGAGAATAAGCCGGGAATCAAACCGGCAACAAGCCTTAGCCGCCGCCTGAAGAGTCTCCCTCGCCCGCTCGTCCTGACTGCCATGCGCAACTAGAATCACACGATCTTGAGGGCCAAGCTTTGTGGTCAAATCTGTCAGTAGCACATCCAAAACCCGAAGCCAATCCGACTCACAAGTCATCAACGCATACCCCAAAACGACCTTCATCTTGTTTGCCGGCTGGTGCCCAAACGACATAACCGTTTCTTGCAATTCTCCAAATTCCATACCATCCGTAAGATGCAAGGACACCACCGCTGTCTGAGTCACCCCTGCCGCCTGCATCGCCTGCAAGGCCTCTTCGGGACTTTCCGCAACAAGACCCCGCGCCACAAGTTTGCGCCTAACGGGATGCGACGTGTAAGCCCAGCGCACCTCCACCCCGGGAAAACGCCGGGCTGCAGCAGCGCCAATCTGCTCAAAGGTGCCAAAGGCATCCATACAGGTGGTACCGGGTACCGCAAAGAGGATGCCTTTTCGCTCACTCACGCAGGGCCTGACTTTCCCAGTCTATCATCCGACTCACAAAAAAAGATCGGACTGGATTTTTTAAATTCACGCACGGACCACAGCATACGCCCGGGGGCAAGCTCTGCATCTATAGCCAGCTGTTCAAAAATCTGAATGGCCTCTTCACGTAATTTAGCGTGAATCATGGCATATAAATTATAGGGGAATGCGGCCGAGGAAGGGCGCTCGTAGCAGTGGGTCACATGCTGACTTCGTGCTAAAATTTCGCCTGCTTCCTTTACGCGTTCAGCCGGAACCGTCCACACGCACATACTGTTGGCGGAGAACCCCAACTGCCGGTGACGCAGGACAAGCCCGATACGCCGAATGGTGCCCTCGGCAACCCACCGTTTAAGCAACGCCAGCAATTCGGTTGCATCTATTCTAAGATCTCGGGCCACAACGCCAAAGGGATCTTCATTCACATCAATGCTCGCCTGTAATCGTCGCACCACGGTACGCTCCTGCTCTGAAAGCGGGGACACAGGGGTCCTAGCCTGTTGCGGCTTTTTTTGTACCGGCGTCTGCTCATTACGCCCAAATACCGCCTCAATTTTAAATTTCTGCAATGCCGGGAGATTCAAAACAGTATAAGCTCCTAGTGCGGTCGAAACCCGCGCCAACTCCTGATCCAGCTCTAGGGTGGGCGCCGTCATCGTGAACCATAAATTGGGATGCCCCTCGCGCTCATAGCAATGCGTAATTCCCGGATGGGGGGCAATCCGCTTGGCGGCCGCTTCTAAATCATCAGTCGGCACATCTACCGCACACAGGGTGCTCAGGTACCCCAGACGGCTGGACTCGAAGATCGCACCAAAGCGACGGGCGACCCCCGAGGAAAATAATCCCCTGACCCGCGCCAACACGTCTTCTTCACTCAATCCCAACTCAGCCCCGATACTTGCAAAGGGTCTGGCGACAATAGGCAAGCCTTGCTGAAGCATCACCAGCAATTGCGCGTCAATCTGATTTTCTGTTTTGTTCATAATTTCTTCTTGCTTGTTTTAGGTCGATGCAAAAGGCCATCCACCACATGCTCTAAAGCCAGCACCGGGTGTTTGACTAACATTCGTGGTCCCGCGTAGCGCATGACGTTGCGAACGGCGTCACGCATAACGGGCTTGTAGCAATGCGTGGTACATACCGCACATTTAGGTTTATCGGCGCCATACCGGCAGTTGGCCAAGCGTCCCATTGCATATTCCTGCAAACTCGTGCAGTCGGCACATAGCCCCGAAATGGGTGAATGATGATCTTTGCAATAAAGTGCGATCATCGTCTTCAAAGTCTTCTTTTCGCGTTCAAAACGAGGCATATCTAGCCCTTTCAGTGGATTATTCCAACCCCGCTCAAATTTATATGTCTATGCTCACGTCGTATGAACAATCGGGATCCGCCGCCATAAAATCGGAAGTCGCTGCATAGGCACGTGCACGACAGCCTTCACAAACGACGCGATAACCACAAGAGCCACATTTGCCCTTAAGCTGGCTCGGGTCGCGCAAGGCGGTAAACACTTCCGAACGTTCCCAGATTTCGTTAAAAGGCTGTTTTCGAACATTTCCCACAACAAGTGGAAGGTAACCACAGGGTTGCACATCCCCGGTCCGCGAAATGAAACATACGGCGGAGCCAGCTAGACAGCCGCGCGTCATCGCCTGCATTCCGTTCGTCGCCCCTGCTTCACCGGCACCATGCCCGTGTTTCGCTCCATGGCCGTGTCCGCTCCCCGGCATCGGGATCCCCTTCTCTCGCGACACTTCACGCATAATCCGATAGTATTGCGGGGCACACGTCGCTTTGAGGTGAATGCGGTCTCCTAACTCAATAGATTTTTCGAATAACCAACGCAGGAATTTCTCCATTTCCTCCGGAGAAAGTCGCACATCTTCGCTGATCTGAGCGCCACATCCCACGGGCACCAGGGCGAAAACATGAAAAGCGTCGGCTTTACGGGCGATGACAAAATCAAGTAATTCCTCAACCTCGGCGATATTGTGTTTGGACACCGTGGCGTTGACCTGCAGCGAGATCCCGGCGCGCGCCATCGCATCATATCCCCGCAAAGTGGCATCAAAACTGCCTTTGACTCCACGGAACGTGTCATGCGTTTCGGCTTTGGCGCCATCCAGACTCACGCTCACCCGCTTGATTCCCACCTCCACAATCCGGCGCACCATTTCATCATCAACCAGAGTGCCATTGGTTGCCAGTGCCACACGGCTGAATAGCCCCACACAGGCCTTGGCAATCTCGAAAAAATCCTTCCTCACCAGCGGTTCACCGCCGGTAAGGATCATGATGGGATCGCCCGCCTTGCGAATATCGCGCGCCACCGAGATCACTTCCTCAGTGGTCAATTCGCCCAACGCGACATGATCCGTGGCTTCCGCACGGCAATGGCAACACTTCAAATTGCAACGTGCCGTCAGCTCCCAAAACACCAGGCGAAGCGCATCTTGGTTCATATCCCGATCTCCTTATCCGTCAAGTAACAATCCGGCTCAGGTGCCCACATGTCACCGGTCATCGCCTCGGCACGTACGCGAAAATTCCCATTGCAGATATCCAGCCATTTACAGGCAGCACAACGACCGGTCAGATACTTCTTCCGCTCCCGCAGTTTGCCCATTAAAGGTTCCGAAGTATCGGTCCAGATCTTGCTAAAAGGTTTTTCCAATACGTTGCCAAAGGAATAGTGGCGCCAGAATTGATCTGGATGCACAGACCCATCCCAACTCACACAGCCGATGCCGGTCCCGCTACTATTGCCCCCGTTCATTTTGAGTAGTTTGAGGACCCCCTCGGCGCGGGCGGGATCTTCTTTTAGGAGTCGCAAATAGAGATAAGGGCCATCCGTATGGTTATCGACCGTGAGCACCTCAACCTTCTT
The DNA here is from genome assembly GCA_038330175.1 of Kiritimatiellia bacterium. Classification (GTDB taxonomy): domain Bacteria; phylum Verrucomicrobiota; class Kiritimatiellia; order CAIKKV01; family CAITUY01; genus JAABPW01. Next base: position 5,419 of record JBBQNS010000073.1, on the reverse strand, counting down.
GCCTCGGTCATGAAAATCTTGGGTGCGATCCATGATCAGATCAACCGTACTCCGCGTTTGCTCATGCGACATACGCGCTTCATTAATCATCTGGGTTGCACGTCCTGCATAGACCAGATGATAAAAACAAACCCGGGGAATTCCTTCCTTCTCGATCAAATCCAGAACTGCGGCGACATCCTTGAAGTTCTCGCGCGTCATGGTAAACCGCAAGCCTACCTTGACTCCGGTTTTCAAACAATTCTGCACGCCCTCCATGGCCATCCGGAAGGCGCCCTTGACACCGCGAAAGCGGTCATTAGTGGCCTCCATGCCATCTAAACTGATTCCAACATACGACAATCCGGCATCCTTCAGTTGAGCCGCAATCTCCGGAGTGATTAAAGTGCCATTCGTGGAAACCACCGCCCGCATTTTCCGGCTGGTGGCAAACTGGATCAATTCAAAAATATCCAGCCGCATTAAAGGTTCCCCGCCTGAGAACAAAATCACCGGGGCGCCGAAATCGGCCAAATCCGCCAACAGGTTCTTACCGGCCTCGTTCGACAATTCGTTCGGATAGTTCTGATCTCGCGAGTGGGAATAACAATGCACACAGTGAAGATTGCATCGCCGACCCACATTCCACACCACCACGGGCTTCTTGTCCGCCGAAAATTGCAGCAAATACGATGGCAGATCTTTTGAAAGGCGTCCATACCGCAAGGGATCCGACGCCTCCACTGTTCCGCAATATAGTTTTGATATACCTATCATTATTTGTTCTCTCCAGCTTTCACGTTGTTTTTCTCGGCCGGAAGTTCGCCGGTGGGCACGACCCCTCCCTTTGGCAAATCCGTCCGCTCAAAACCAAACAGGTCATTCACGACCTGCACATATTTATCCAGTTCACCCGTTTTGGCCGCGCGCTTAAGTGCTTCCCGGGGCTCTGCCAACATCTTACCAACTATCTTCCGGGCCATCTCCCGGATCTCCTCACGACTCGGCTCAGGTAATCCCGCTAAGCGTTCTTTGGCAAGCGCCCGCTTCAAGGCACTCTCACATACCTCCCGGCCATGCTCGTCAAATTTGCGCAACACCTCTCGCAAACTGCCCCCTTCGAAATGTTCCGCTATTTCGGCCAGACCTTGTCGAACAATGACCCAAGCCTGCTCAACCGCCTCGCGCCGCTTGGCAATATTCTCGGCCGCAATGAGTTGCAAATCATCAATCGAATAGACGTAGACATTCTTAATCAGGGCGGCGGCCGGATCAATATCACGAGGAACCGCGATATCCACCATCAACATGGGCTTTCCGCGGCGGGTGTCTATGGCGCGCTGTACGGCGGCGGCGTGAATCACCAAATGCGGGGCACTGGTCGAACTGATGACAATATCGGCGCGCGCCAGATAGTCTTCTAGTAAATCAAATTGAATAGCACGCCCGCCACACCGTGCGGCCAAATCCTGCCCGCGACCATGCGAACGGTTGAGCACCAGAACATCCTTTGCGCCCCGATCCATTAGGCTCTTGAGCGCCAGCTCTGCCGTTTCGCCAGCCCCCACGAGCATGACCGTCTTCGAGCGGAGATCATCAAAAACTTTTTCTGCAAACTCGACGGCCAGCGAACTGACAGATACCCGGCCGCGACAGATATCGGTTTCCGTATGAACCCGCTTGGCGGTCTTGAATGCGAGCTGGAAAAGGGGCTGCAAAACTTTCCCGGTCATTCCGGCTTCATCCGCGACGCCGAACGCCTGCTTGACCTGCCCGAGGATTTCGGACTCACCAACCACCATGGCATCTAAACTCGAAGCCACGGCGAGAATATGCTCGGCCGCATCAAGGTCATTTTTAACATAGAAATGCTGCTCGAGTTCATCTGCGTGAAATTGCTCATCTCCCTTGAGAAGAAGTTGGAAGAGCCTGTGTTTGGCCGCCGACACATCAATCCCGGCAGTATACAATTCCGTCCGGTTACAAGTCGAGACCAACACAAGTTCAGCGCCGTGAAATTGATCCCTGATACGCTGAAGCAGAGCCATCACGTCCCCCGCCCTAACAGAAACCCGTTCCCGCACTTCTACGGACGCGGTATGATAGCTGATCCCGATGACGGCCACATTCATGGCCCACCCGCCCTCAGGGAAACCTGAATAAACGAGTGCATAGAAGGCGCCACCAGATGTACCCCTATAAAAGCAAATAGCAGACAGCCAAGCCCAAACACTGCCACCATCGCAATCCCCAGTCCGTGCCGTCCGGAACTCGCGCGCATATGCACGAAAACGGCCAGTAAAATCCACAGCATGACGGTCGCCACTACTTTGGGATCAAGCGCCCATTCTTCGCCGCCACCCAGCCTGCGAATCAGGACAAATCCCATTAAAACCGATACTGTTAGCAGCAAAAAAGCAACTCCGATCAGCCGACTCATGAGGTGATCCAAGGCTTCAAGCGAGGGCAGCCTTTGCCACACAGCTCCGAAACGTTTTTGCTTGAGGTTGCTATCCTGCATCAAATAAGCCACAGCACTGAGACTCGCCAGAGTGAACACGCCGAATGCGGCATAGGCCGTTGCCACGTGAAGCGTCAGTCCGGCCCCTTGGAGCGTAACAGGTGCTCCGGCATCCAGATTTAAGGCCGAAATTCCACACAGTAGAAGCAGCGTCGCGTAGGGAATGATAATTCCCGAAATCCCCGGGGTATAGCGGTACATAGACCATAAGCCGTAAGCCCCGCTGAGAGCCAGAGCATAGAGGGTCATGGCATCAAACCGGGTAAAAGCGGGCAGTGACATCAAACCCAGCCTGCGGAACACCAGTATCCCGCTAAGAATGACGCCTCCCACAGTCATGAGGGTAATGGCTGCACGCTCCCCTTTTGGCTTAAATCCAAGCAATGATGCCAACGCCAGCAGGGACGCTACTACGTAACATCCTACCCCTATAATAGAGACCATTAATCCGCTATCCAAATTCAACTCCTTAAAGAGGACTTTAATACTCCTAAACCGCTCGACACTTCAAGCCCAATGGGGTTGATGCTTGGCGGAGGGGCGCATGACAAAATTCTTCATACAGCCCAAGTGTGTCAGTTAATACGCATACGGAAAAGAGTTTTGAATGGATCGTTGTATCATGATTGGAATTAAAGCTTCTGAGAAAAGTGGCATTGGGCGTCTCGCCGAGGGATCCGTTACGTTTGCGCGTAACTGTGCAAGCCCGAGAGCAAAAAGTTTACCCCGTAATAAGTGAACAACACCGAAATAAAACCAATAATTGAGATCCACGCCGCACGCCGTCCACGCCACCCTCGCATAAAATTGAAATGTAAATACGCTGCATAAATAAGCCAGGTGATCAAAGACCAGGTTTCCTTGGGATCCCAAGACCAATACGTCCCCCATGCTGAATTCGCCCACACGGCACCCGTCAGGATGCCCAGGGTCAGAAACAGAAAACCAAACGAAATCGTCTGCGTTACAATGGTCTCCAACGTGTTTCGGGACTCCTCCTGAACCGCGCTTCCCTTTCGGCTGATGATCAGGAACCCAACTGACGCCACCGCCGATATGGCAAAGGCACCATAGCCCAAAAAGCAGGTCATCACGTGGAACGACAGCCAGTTGCTTTGAAGTGCGGGCATTAAGGGGCGAATCTCCGACTCAAAGGTACTGGCATGCGCTAACGCCAACGCCGAGAGTGCCGCTGCCGCCGCCGCCAGCCAGGGGAGCTTCGTGTGAATCCGCAGCAGAAGATAAACAACAGCAACCGTCCAGCCAAACAGGACGAGCGATTCAAACATATTGCTGAAGGGCGCCCGGCCTGCCTCCACCCAGCGGATCCCCAGATAAATCGTCTGGATAAATACTCCAGCCATGATCAGCCCATTGGCGATCTTGTCGAAAATAGTCCGGCGCGCCATCAATCCAATGACGGCGCAAACCATGGCGCAAAAATAAGCTGCAAGCCCCACATTAAATAAAAAAGTCATATTAAAAATCGTTTTCATGGAATTCTCCCCGTCATCCGGCGTTGCTCCCCTCCTAACCAAGGTCCCACGCAAAATACCATCGTCAAACCCACCATCATCAACATAAAACCCGCATACACAATGGGGATCCCAGGATCGCGCACCACTTGCAGTGCACTCCACGTCAAATCATCAGGATTGTAACTGGTCTGATAAAAGGTAAACCCGCCCCAGGAAAAAGGTGAATTGACCGCGATCATCCGGGTGCTGACCACGGCACCTTGTTCAATGACGTCAATCGTACTTTTAAAGGCCTTAATAGATCCTTGGCGCCCCATTTCCATTGCAGGCGCGGCCTCTAACCGGAACTTTAACGGCATGCCGGCATCGGCCCCACGCTGGTTCCCGAAATCCGGGAAACGCGCAAATACCCATTGCGTATTAGTGCCCCCACCGCCCACCACCCTGACCTGAACGGCCGGATTATTGGGTATATCCGAGCGAGTCTTCACATTCCCTGTCGCGACATCAACGATAAAGTCAGGGACCGATTGCAAGACTGTCACCAAAAAGGCGGGGCTGGCGCCCGTAGCCGCATCCGCTGGCGCCACGGGGTGTTCGACATTCAACTCAATCGGGAATTGCATTTCTAGATTTTTGGCCGCCCACTGCACCAAAAGCCGGTCCCCCATCGCCTCTGCGGGTGACTTCGAAGGCCTGTGAAACTCCAGTTCGAATTTGGTGAGCCGGATAGCAAAGGGAAACGGAATCGGCCCTTCAGCACTCTCGGCTTGCTCAACAACCTGCCCCTCGTGAAACTGGATCATGCCTTTCTGCCCCCAAATGACACGAACCACACCCCCTGCCAAAACCAGCAGAAGACTGACATGTGTGATAAAAGAACCAACCACTCTCAGGCGCGCCGCACCCGTCACACGTTTGATTGCACGATAACGCCTCCCCGTGCAGACGAGCAGACTGGCCGCCAAAGCAAACAATAGCCCCACAAACCACCATGAGTAAAAAACGCGCGTCAACCCCAGCGCGATGAACACTCCCAATACGTGGTGCTGCCCAGGCTGCGCCAGATAGGACTCCACCTGGGAGCCTTGCGGGATCAAAGTGCCAATAATACAAGCTACCGCGATCAACAACACAACGGTCAGGGCAAATACAAGCGAGCCCAACGCTTTCACCACGGGATTGCGCGAAATAGATTTTGCTGCTTCGATTGATTCTGCAGGATCATTCATAGTGGATAGATATAATCTCTTTTGAAAATTCCAGCAAGGGAGAATCAGCAACCCGAATCCTCGCCTAAGGACGTTCCGTCCACGATGGACTAGCATGATTCGTCCTGCCCACGCGGCTCGGCAAGCCTCGCCCTCCAGAAGAACATGATCTACAGAGACGAAATGTTTCTTTTGGAGGGCGAGGCTTACCGAGCCGCGTGAATAAAGGG
>JBBQNS010000072.1:0-19979 GCA_038330175.1 Kiritimatiellia bacterium | reverse complement strand
CTTAGACTATTTTGGCAAGAAAAAAAGCGTCTCGAAGAATCTTTTTTCTTCTCAACGCTGCGAAACATCACCGACACTCGCCCTATCGCTCTATTCAGCCACCTTTTTCAACTCGAAGAATGCGTGAGTTGGAACCGCTGTCACGGTATGGCGTGATTAATGATATCACCTTCACCTAGGAACGTGTCGGGCTTGCAGTGCCTTCAGCCTCGAAAGTCGCCACCGGCGGAGACCGCCGGCTCCAAAGATTGAAAGCGGGGCCTATCCTCGGCGAATTAAGCCATGGGCAGCACGTGTCGCTTGTTTACCGACGCAAATCTTATCCTGGAGCCGGCGGTCTCCGCCGGTAGTCCTCCATAGGCGCGAAGCACGACAGGCTGCTAGCCCAGCTTGTGTCAGAAAACTGGACGGGGTCAGACTGTAAATTGAAACTATGACTTTCCACGCGCCCCCTTTTGCACACTAACCACAAGACGCTCAATCGCGTCCGAAGACAACAAACGCCTCACTCGTTTACGCGCCAAACTTACGGCCTGCGAACTTACCCCGCCATAACGGGCGCCCACCTCTCGCTGTGTCATGCGGCCTAACCGACAGGCAAGTTCCATCGCCACAGCCTTGGCCTCCTCAACCCCTTTACGCCGACCAGACACCCTCCCTCACCTTCGCAGGCTTGTCAACTGTAGTTGCTATTTACAGTCTGACCCCGTCAACCCCAGTCTGACCCCGGCACCCCTTCGATTCATGCTGACAGATTCCCCTTCTTACGCCGACACGACCACTTTAATGACCTTCGCCCCGTACTCGCCGACATCGGCCCAATCCACGCCGCCAAGTTCCAAATGCCCAAAGTCAGCAAAGTAGATTGGTTGACCCGTTCGCAGATCAGTGACCGAAGCGATTCGCGCTTCGTTCTTCTGAACGCACAGCTTTGGCTTCGACGGCGCCGTGGTGACATGAACATAGTGAACTGCCGGTTCACGTAACGATTGCGTGACGGAAACAAAACCACCGTCATTCACCCAGCCCGGTTGCAACAGTGACGTGGCGCCGCCTTGCGTGTCATAGATAGATTCGGCAGCCCAAGCCATGAACCGGCTCATCACATCGATCATCGGCTGATACATCGGCGGAGTTGTACCGTCGATCCGAGGCCCCAGCCCCAGCGCATAATTCCAACACCGTCGCTGCCCAAGGGAAGACACCATCTCTTTCACCCAATGGGTCGGATCAGTGACATAGGGCTTGGCGCGCAATTGCTCTTCGGATTGATACGGCGAGCCATGCCACCAATCGTTGCAAGTGGGAATATCCTCGTTGTAATCCAGTCTCGGAGGTAACAACGCATTCTGAAAGTTGGCGCGCACCAGGCCACTAGGCCGGTTGTACGGGGGATCGCACGGACCTGTCAGGAACTCCGTGGTGCCGAAATCCACACCAGGGGAGTAAAGACCTGTCTGGTTGTTAATAATAGCCAAGGCACGCGGCGACAAGCCATGAACGAACTCCGGTATGTCCCGATCCCAAATACCGTCGAACCAAAATCCGGCAAGCTGCTCACCATGACGCTCAATAAGTTCGGCCATGTATTTCTTGAGGTGTTCGAGATAGATCTTCGGATCAACGCATTCCCGGGTCAATAGAGGCTGTTGAGGAACATCCCAATTAGCCGCACTGGGTCCGGCCGTCATATAAAGGATCAGCCGCAAATCGGCTTTGTGACACGCCTTAACCAATGCGCCGATATAGTCCTGCTTGGTGGTTCCGAGAAAAGCGGCCACGCGCGTCGGGCTCAACACGCACCAGCGTTCCCCCGAATGCAACGCAGTAAAAATCATGTAGCGTGCCCCGACGCTTTTTGTCAACGCGACCAAGTTACGGGCAACCTCTTCCGGAGCGGCAGCGGCTTCAAAGTCGGCAAGGGTCGAATACTTCAACGGAGAATGCCACTTTGGATTTCCCTCCGAACTGCCGCCACCCGTAAACAATCCCCAATGATAAAACATCCCGAAGCGCGCCGGCGCATACCATTCATTCACCCGTTGCCGACGCATGGCATACTCATTATCCATGATCATTACCTTCCCTTTTGATACGCCCTCGGGCGTCGACGAGCGACGCCCCTACATAACATTGCTAACCGCACGGGCAATGATGTGGTCTTGCATTGATCCTAAATCCACTAGCATCCCATAGCGATATCTGAAACGAAGCGCCCGCCACTACAACGAAACCACGAAACGTCTCTAAACCTATGGTTGCGTTGTATGATGGGCGCAGGATGAAAATCCGTCAATTTTTTTAGTCCCCTTTACCTTGAATTTCCCTCTTGCTCAAAATGCGTAATTCGCCGTTAAGACAACATTACGGCCGGGTTCATTTACTCCCGATCCGTGGACTCGATAGGGCTCCCAAGGGACAGGCTAATAGTCATTGACGGGGGTACCCATGGCCAAAATACACGCCACGACTGCTCGGGAGAAAGAGAGAGAGTAAATGCCCCCAGTGCTCTCTCCCTAAACCATATCTGGGTAGGTCGCGCGCCTGCCATGAGCTCTGTCGAATGGCTATGAGCGCGACATTCTTTTCGCGTGCAAGATGCCAATGGCGGGCTCACAGCGCCCAATGCCACTAACTTTTCATATGCAATTTGATAGCAAGGCATCCACTTAAAACAAGTACGTGCGGCCAATAAAGCAAGAGATTCAAACATGGATATTCAGGATAATTGATATAAACCGAACCCTGCTAGCAGCCTGTCGGGCTTGCGCAGCCTTTGGACTCAACAGTCACCACCGGCGGAGACCGCCGGCTCCAATGATTAAAAGCGCGGGCTATCCTCAGTGAATTGAGCAATGGGCAGCACATGACGTTTGATTGCTGACGCAAATTTTATCCTGGAGCCGGCGGGAGTCGATAAATCAACGGTCTCGCGGGTTCTCGCAGGGAAGGCCGCTACCGGTCGAATCTGCCCCGCCACCCAGGCTCGCATCCGTACCGTTTCCCGCCAGCTGGATTACCATCCCAACCCGAATACCCGTTTCGCCAAGATGCCAGCGCGCCCCAGTTCCTCCCCACTCAGCCGACAAATCGGGCTGGTGCTCTCCACCAGCAGCCCTGCCACCAGTCTCGCCCTCATCCCTGATTTGGAATTGGTCATCGCTGCGGCAGATTTTCAGTTGGTGGTGATGACGCTTCCGCCGGATCCCGCCGTTGCCCGGACCCGGCTGGTTCGTCTGCTCCACGACAGCGCAGGAATGATCTGCTGTCCCAGCATCTATCCCACCGTGTCGGCCATAGGCCCGGCGATTGTCCTATGGCGAGGCGCCGCGCAGGCCATCCTCGCGGGGATCACGGGACAGGGCTCCGCTCCGGCATCAGAACCCATGGCCTCCCCCGCTCCGGCGCCAACACCAGTACCCACGCATTCCGCGCCAACCCCACCTACACCGAGCCCGGTCTTGCATGCCACGCCCGCCGTCGTCAGTGTGCCGAGACCGGCCGAGACCGTGGCCAGCTCTGAACCGGAAGGAAGACCGGAAATTATGGAGAGACCGGTCCTGCCGGTACCACCGGCCTCACCATTACCAGTTCCGCCTCTATCACAACCTATTACCGACTCGACCACTCCGGCGTCGCCACCCATGCAGGAGGCGGAACCCATAGAGTCGGCGGTCATTGCCGTGCCTGAGCCGGAATCGACACCGACACCGGAGCCTGAGACGCCGCAACCGGCCATCGTTCCAGAACCTTTTGTGGCGCCCGAGCCGGTCTTCGTTGATGCGCCCGAACCAGAACCAGAGGCAACACCTTATCAATCGGACAACCCATCCTCGGAATCTGTGAAGCCTGAACTAGTGAGTGACCCGGATCCTATAGAAGTGGTCACCGCGCCTCCTATCGAAGAACCGGTGTTAATGGAGCCGCCAGTGATCACGCCGACACCGGTAATCGTGCAAGAGCCGGTTCCCAGTCCACCGCCTGCAGAACCCGAGCCCATTGTTGAGGCGCCGCCCGTGCCTATTGTGGTTGCACCGGTATTAACGCCTGCACCGGATTTATCTGATAGCGAGGAAATGCCCGTCGCCGAACCAACTCAACCTCTTGACCACAATTCAGGCGATCCTATCGCTCTGTAGCCAAGAACCCACCCCTAACCCCTCCGAGGAGGGGAGCCAGATTGAGATCCCCTCCTCGGAGGGGCAGGGGGTGGGTGACCACGGGTGCGTTCATGACCTCATTCAAACCTTAGGCTTAAACGAGGATCGGGGCTGCCCTTTAACGGCTTTTTTTCTTTTGGCCGTTTTCAAAATAGTTAATTAACTCTTTTGGAAGTTGAGGAATTTTTTTTGGCATTAAATCCTGAACGCATGGATTTATGACCTTGTACGCCGACGGCCACCGCGTTTCGGGCAGCGATGGGCGAGGTATTGGTTTTAATTCCATCGCGAACGAAACGCAGGAACTCCCGGACGATGGCGGGGTCAGATCCGCCATGTGAACCTTCAAGCGGTTTTAATTTGTAGATGATGTCGGGCGTTTTCCGCGGGCCGCGCTGAGTCCATACGTGGACTTCGCAATTGCCATCATCTCCTATGTTTTCAACCCGCCCCTGAGTTCCGATGAACGTATAGTTGCGCTCGGCATCAGGAGTATAATGGCACTGCATGTAACAGGCCTGGGAGCCATTATCGAGTTGCATCATCACCATATTGTGATCCTCAACATCCATAAGGGGGGAAAAGTCGGCTTGTTCGAGAGGCGGCCACTGAGCGCTGCTCCATTGGGCGCAGCCAGGGACTTTTGGCGACCGGCGTTTGCATTTATCGTAGACTGATAACATGCCCATCCCGACGACGGTTTGGGTGTAGCCACCCATCAGCCAATGCATGACATCGATATCGTGAGCGCCTTTCTGGAGGAGCAGGCCGCAGGTGTTCTTCTGCTCCGAATGCCAATCTCTGAAATACGCGTCACCGCCGTAGTTGATAAAATGGCGGCACCAGCCTGCTTGAACTTCACCGATTAACCCGGAGTCGATGATTTCTTTCATTTTCAACACAACAGGGAAATGGCGCATGTTATGCCCGAGGTACAACTTCGAGCCGGTTTTGTAAGCCAAGTTTAAAAGTTTATCGCAGCCCTCAATGCTAATGGCCATGGGTTTTTCGAGATAAACGGCCTTGCCGGCCAGGAGTGCTGCCGAGGCGTGTTTTTCATGGAGAAAATCGGGCGAAGTGATAAAGACGGCCTCGATGTCCTTGATGGCCAGAAGCTTTTTGTAATCTGAAGAGGTGAAGACATCGGCGCCGGCAAATTCCTTGAATTTTTTCAGGCTTTCTTCGTTTACGTCGACTCCTGCAACGAGTCGGTAACCTTCTGCCGGTAAATGAGCACAACGGGCAAGTCCACCACGCCCCCCAGCCCCGATCACTCCAATTTTAATTTCTCTCACTTTATTTTACCTCATGTGTTGTTTTGAAAATTATGTTGCCAACGGATGTGCCGTGTTATCAATAATCCCGCTCTACCATTTGAAGCCGAGGGCGTCGACAAATGCTTTAGCGAGGATCATGTGCCCTACCTGGTTTGGATGGATCCGGTCCCAAGCCAGTGCACCGGAGTAACTTGATTTTAATGCTTGGTCGATGGCCGCTTGGGTATCCACCAGTATCGTGTGATTCTCGCGAGCGATCTTTTTGACGACGGCTCCATATTTATCCATGGTGACACGCATTGGATCCCGGCGATTGGCTTCGATATAGTAAGGCGTTACGAGAATCAGGCCTTTGACGCGAGGGAGGGTAGACGTCACCAGTTCCCGAAGGGTTGCCTCATATTCGCGGAGCGGAACATGACATTCGGGCTGAAGCGGTGAATCAAACTGACGCCAGACGTCGTTAATGCCAATCATGATGGAGATCCAGTCGGGTTTAAGGTCAAACACATCGGTTTGCCATCGGGATTTGAGATCGCGTACAGTATTGCCGCTGCTTCCCATGTTGACCACACGGATTCCCAATTCGGGATATGAGGTGCCCAGCAAGGCGTTGACGAGGCAGGAATAGCCTCGCCCTAAGGGGTCGAACAACCCTTCTGCCACGGGACGGGCACGCCCGGCATCGGTTATGGAATCCCCAATCATCACGAGTTTCGATCCTTTTTGCAGTTTCATATAATAGGCTCCTTTGAAAATTCAAAGAGGTACGTGTCGCATACTGTGGACGAAAGCGTCAAGCCCTTTGAACAAGCTCAGAATCCACGCCTAAGCAATCTGATGTCCCCCTGAGATCTCCAATGAACACAGTATTCGCGCGGCTCAGCAAGCTTCGCCCTCCAGAAGATGTGATCTATAAGGGGCAGACTATTCTTCTGGAGCCGCTTATGGTCTCGGTTAGTGGCGAGTGGTCATGCGGCGGCCACGCTCGAAAAAGTACTGGAGCGTTTCGAATTTCACCTCGGGAGGAATGGAGTGATCCGAATGGAGGATATAGCTGCATCCCATCTCCATGAGCGGAGTGATGGCGCGATCCATTTCCCTGTCCAAGGTAGCGCGGTCGTTGCTGATGAGGGCACGGGCATCAACGCCCCCGAAGAAGGCGATTTGTTTGCCATATTTCTTAGCTAACCGTGGCATATCCATGCCGGCCTTGACTTCCATGGCCTGTAGACAGTTCATGCCCGCCCGAATGAGGCCGGGTACCAGAGGCTCAACGAAGCCGCAGGAGTGCACGATGACTTTAAGCCCTTTGCCATGGAGATAATCAAACAGGCGCTTATGTCCGGGCTCAATAATTTCTTCATACATCTCCGGCGACATGAATGGACGCTCTTTGAAGCCCATATCCTCGTAGATGAAAGCGCCGTCCGGCAAACCTTCCTGCGCGAAGAGCAGTTCCAAGTGGCGAATGGTCAAATCCGTGTACGTCATGACCATGTCCTTGACCCAGTCAGGATCCAGCGCCATACCGACCAGCATATGTTCGTGTCCGCAGAGGGGGTGCATTTGCTCGAATGGGCCTACCCCGGCCCAGCAGAAAAATTCCTGGTTTTTTTCGGCTGCGGCGCGCTCAGACCGGTAATTGTCACTATTTAGCCGGCGCAAGTCGGTCTTGAGCAGGAAAGGCTTTGCCTTCTCCTCCCAGGCCGGTCGTTCGGTGACGCTGAAGTTAACGTGTTCTGGGGTGGTGGAGTGTTTCCGGTGGCGGCGGAGCTGGGCCCCATTACCATCGAGGATGAGTTGGGTGTCTTCAGTTTCCTCCAGTATCACAGGTTTGAAGTCGAGGTCGACAGTGCTGTTAAGCCAGCCCCCTGTACGGAGGTCTAATTTAAACGGGGCGATGTAGTCATTCTCGATCAAGCCGGCATCGTGCCACAGATTAAAGGTCTCACCCCACAGATGTTCGTAGCAGGGACTGTGGTCCACAGGTTTAAGGGCGAGGGTGAGGGCCATACGTTCTTTACCGGTCAGGGGACTCATAGTCATCTCTCCGTGTTGTGATTTTTCGAAATGAAATATTAAACCGTATCTTTGAACTTTTTTGCTTATGCCAGATATTCCGAAAAATAAAATGGACGTTTCAGGCAACTATTTGTATTAATCCGATATTATCAAACGTAAGGATTGATCAATGGCAGGATTCGGATTGGCGAAGATTACGACGGCGGCAGTGACGGAATGTGGGCCGGATTGGAGTTGGCATAGCAAAGCGGCGACTCCAAGTGACTTTGTTTTATGGATGGTTACGGCTGGAAGAGGGACGATGAACCATGCGGGGCGGATTTATCCGGTTCAGGCGGGTGACTGTTTTGTGTTTCGTATGTGGCAGCGTTGCGTGGGCGAACATGATCCGAAAGCGCCGCTCACCGTCCATTGGTGTGAATTTCAATATCTAACGGCAGCGGGGAAGCCGGTGACCTTCGCCGAGGAGGCAAAGGAGCGGCTATTGCCCGCCGTGCATCGCCGTCCGCCGGATCTCTCCTTTTTGACTCAGGTGTTTGACCGTGCTATTCGCTATGTGCGGGACAAAGAACATCAAGCGGAGGCTGATTTATGGATGGAGGCAACGCTGCAGGAGTTGTCGAGACAGGATTCCCTGCTTCCCCAAAGCGGATTGGAATTGGAGCACTTCAATGCGATTCGGGGCGTGACAGCGGCTATTCGTCGCGAACCCGGCAGGGCATGGAAAGTGAGTGAGCTGGCGCGACAACTACACTATACCCCGGATCACTTTACACGGGTGTTTCGTATGGTTTGCGGCGAATCGCCCCGTGATTTTTTGATCCGGACCCGGATTGAGGAGGCACAACACCTTATTTCCATGTCGAGCTACAGCATTGGGCGGATCGCCGACTTGCTGGGGTATTCGGATATTTTTCACTTTAGCAAACAATTTAAGGAAAAGACGGGCATCCCGCCTTCGCAATTTCGATCCCAGTGAGAATGAGTGTTAAGATGTGCTGTATCATTGCTAGGGATCATTCCTGTGACGTTTTTGCCTTTTGCCAAGGCCGGCACTGGTGTAGGTTAACGTTCAGCACAGGAAATACAGATTCGATCAAAAAGGAGATATCCAGATGAGACGTCAGATTATGTGTTTAGTGGTGGGGATGCTGGCGGTTAATAACGGGCTCGGTGCGGATGTGGCGGTTTCTGCGCCGGTTGTGGCTCCCGCGGGGACGTTTCAGTTGCCCCCTTTGCCTTATGCTGAGAATGCGCTAGAGCCTTTGATTTCGGCGCGAACCATGAGTTTTCATTATGGCAAACACCATAAGGGATACGTGGATGCCCTGAATAAATTGATTGCTGTTTCGGAATTGGAATCCATGCCTTTGGAAGAGATCATCAAGGTGACAACGAACTCCAGGGATAAGGATGGGCCTGCTATCTTCAATAATGCCGCTCAAATCTGGAATCACACTTTTTTCTGGAATAGCATGAAGTCTGGCGGGGGAGGCAAGCCGAGCGGCATTTTGCTAGAAAAGATTGTTAATTCGTTTGGTAGCTTTGAGAAATTCGAGGAAGCATTTTCCGCCGCCGCGATGAGCCAGTTTGGCAGCGGGTGGGTGTGGCTGGTGGTTGAGGGGAATGGCGTAAAGGTGATTAAGACGTCGAATGCCGACACCCCGGTGGCCCATGGTCAGAAGGCACTGATCTGTTGTGATGTATGGGAACACGCCTATTATCTCGATTATCAAAATCGCCGGAAAGATTTTGTAGCCGCATTCCTGGAGAAACTGGTGAATTGGGACTTTGCGACTGCTCAGTTAAAATGAAAAAGAACCTGTTTAAGAGTATTCCCCATTCAATGCCTGAAGAATTGATTGAGGTGCTTTGCCAATCTGAAGAAATGTGGGTGGAGCGGATAGTGTCGCGAGGCCACAGTTCACCAGAGGGATTCTGGTATGATCAGGAAGATCATGAATTTTTGGTGCTGATCAAGGGGCGAGCGGGACTCACGTTTGAAGGGCGCTCTGAACTGATGGTCATGGAGCCCGGAGATTGGAAAGACATAAAAGCCCATACGCGACATCGTGTTGAATGGACGGCGCCTGATGAGGATACCGTTTGGTTGGCCGTGCACTATCAGTAAAATGTTGGAACATGTGCTGTGCAATTAAGTTTGATAAGAAAGGAATTAAATTATGGGTTCTCCCTTGTTGGATGGGTTGTTGGCCGATATTAAAACGGCAATGAAATCGCAAGTTCCTGAGCAATTGTCAGCATTAAGGATGTTGCACGCCCAGGTCAAGGACGCCACTGTCAATGTCGGGAAAGAGCCCTCCGATGAAACGGTGGCCACTATTGTGGCTAAGGCGATCAAGCAGCGCCAGGATTCGGTGGAGCAATATCGCGCGGCTTTACGCCAGGATTTAGCGGATAAGGAACTCAAGGAAATTGAATGGTTCCGTAAATATCAGCCTCAGCAGCTCGATCAGGCTGAAATCGAAGCCTTGGTCAAGGCCATTATTGCTGAGACCGGTGCAAGCGGAAAGAAGGATCTGGGGAAGGTGATGCAGGCGCTCATGCCGAAGGTAAAGGGGCGTTCTGATGGCAAGCTCGTGAATCAAGTTGTGTTGGCTCAACTCGGATGAGTCGGGTTCCCGGCGACACGCATAAACCCGTTTTCCAAGGGGCATTATGAGAACATGGTATTCAGTATTTGCTTTGGTGTGTGTATTGGGATTTCAGGATGCCTTGGGCTCTGACGCTACGTCGGGTGTGTCGAAAGGGGATACTTTTGAGCAAGTCATTTCGAAGCTGGGAGCTCCGAAAGGACAGGTCAAAGGCGGCAAACGGACAACATATTATTATGATCGCGGCACGGTAGACTTTATGGCGGGTCGTGTTGAACGGGCGTTCTTGATCACGGCTCAGGATGCAAAAGAAAAAATTGCAGAACGGGAGAAGGCTGAAGAAGCCATGCGGGTTCAGGCTGAAGCTGAACATGAGCGCCTGATGGCCGCCGGGAGAGCGCAACTTGAAAAGGTTCTGGGGGATAAGGTGTTTTCCGCCTCCTCCCCAGCGATCCGGCTCGCCTTTTGGACTGATTTCCAGAAGCAATATCCGGGCGTGGATGTCAGTGCCCCTATCGCCGAAGCGCAAAAAGGACGCGAACCCGTGAAGAGTGAGAGCGCCGGGGTTAAGGAGCTGGTCACGCTTAATACCCGGGCGGCGGAAATTGATACCCGCTTCAAACAGTTGGATGAGGATTATGCAGTGTCATTGGCCAATTGGAAGCGAACTGAAATTGATCAGGATCGCGCCCAATTAACCGATGAACTGAATACGATTAAGGCGCACTTGGCGGAGTTGTTGAAGTAGCATTGGCAATGGCTTCCAGTTTCTCCCATTGCTGATAGGCAGTGGTGAGCCCGGCGGCCAGGGCTTCAGAGCGTTCAGTGACTCGGGTAATTTCGGCTTTGGGCTTCCTGAAAAACGCTGGATCCGCGAGACAGGCGTGCCATTGCGCTTGTTCTTCTTCCATCGCTTCAATACGGCCAGGCAGTTCATCCAGTTCCTTGCGTTCGCGGAAGGTCAGCTTTCGCTGGTTGGGCTGATCTAATTTAGGCAGAACCGGTTTTGTCAGGGGTTCAGCTTCCGGGGGGAGTAATCGTTTGGCAACCCAGTCATCATAGCCGCCGACATATTCGTTAACGAACCAACCTTCCTCTGGTTTCAGCCAAATGTCATTACGGCCAGGAGGATGTTTTTCAAACGCCAATACACTGGTGACCACGTTATTCAAAAATGAACGATCATGGCTCACGATGAGAACGGTTCCCGTGTAGGCGGCCAGTTGCTCCTCGAGCAATTCCAAGGTGTCCAGATCTAAGTCGTTTGTAGGTTCATCCAGGACCAAAACATTAGACGGCTGCGCAAAGAGCCGAGCCAGCAAGAGGCGGTTGCGTTCACCGCCAGAAAGCACGGAGACAGGTTGCCGTGCGCGGTCAGGTGTAAAAAGGAAGTCTTCCAGATATCCCATGACATGGCGTTTAACGCCTTGCAACATGATGAACTCCTTGCCGTGTGCAATATTTTCAGCTAACGACAGGCTTTCATCAAGTTGTGCGCGAAGCTGGTCAGAATAGGCGATTTGAAGGTTTGTGCCGTGTGAAATTTTACCGGAGAGCGGCGAGAGCCCCGTCCCGCTCGGCTCAAGCAGGAGCCGAAGTAGAGTGGTTTTGCCACACCCATTGGGGCCGAGGATACCAATCCGGTCGCCGCGGGTAATGACTTCTGAGAAATCATGAATCAAAGCACGTTGGTCATATCCGAAAACGACGGACTCCGCCTTCAACACAATTTGACCGGTGCGATCCGCTTCTTGAATAGCCATTTGAACGGCACCCGTTCGCTCGCGACGTTGGCGGCGCTCAGTACGGAGCGCCTCAAGGGCTCTAACGCGGCCTTGGTTGCGGACCGTACGCGCCTTAACACCACGCCGGCGCCACGCTTCTTCTTTTTCCAGGCGCTTGTCCGTGCGTTCCCATAGCAGGGCTTCCGCTTGGAGCGTCTCTTCCTTGCGCTTTAGGAACGTGTCATAGTCGCAACGCCAGTCTACCAGTTTACCGCGATCCAATTCGACCACGCGGGACGCAATACGTCTCAGAAAAGCACGGTCATGGGTAATGAAGAGAAACGTCCGGCAATGACGGAGAAGATAGCCTTCCAGCCAGGCAATCGAGTCCAGATCCAGATGGTTGGTGGGTTCGTCCAGCAGCACTACATCCGGTTTGCCGAGCAGTGTGCGAGCGAGCAGGACACGGCGGCGGGTTCCGCCGGAGAGTGTTTCAAAGAGAACTTCAGGGTCAACTTGTAAGCGGGTTAAAATTTGTTCAGCTTCGAGCGCGACGCTATGGTTTTCCAGAGCGTCGGGATCGGGGCAGACGATGTCCAGCACCCGTCCGGTCAGGTGCAGTGGAACTTGTTGAGGAAGTCGGCTGACGCGTGTGCCGGGAGGATGGATAACTTTGCCGTTGTCCGGCTTGGATTCCGAGGCCAGTATGCGGAGCATCGTGCTTTTTCCTGCACCATTTGAGCCTAGTAGGCAAATCCGGTCTCCACGTTCGACATGAAACTCAACATTATCGAGGAGCGGAAGCCCGCCATAACTTACAGAAACATCTTTTAAACTTAACAAGGCCATATAGAATATCTTTCAAAGCGCGACACTATGGGGATTGTTCGATCAATTTTCAAGCGTCCTTCTGGGGGGCATTGCTTGTAATTTATCCTACACCCCTACGGGATGTGGTGATATCATGCCCGCTCGAATGACAGGAGACTTAAGTTATGATGCGCCAGATATGCTGGATTGAAAAAAATGCGGACGGAATTAAACGCGATGTAAGGTGGTCGGTGGAACGTGGAAAAGTCAAGTGGCAGACCAAACTGGCTACTGAGGAGCGTTTCGATTACAAGACCCCTCCGACCCCCGAGGATTGGCAAAACTTCATGGAACGTATGGAGGCGCGTTATCAGCGCCGGAACGTTTCCTTTGATGATTTGCAGCTTGCCCGTGAAGCCATGAAGAAAGCGTTAGAGGGGTAAATTACGAGCCTGTCCATTATGAAGAAGGGTCAGTCGATAAGTCCATTTTGGAAGCGGAAAACGCTGGGCGCGTTGACGCGGGCGGAATGGGAATCCCTTTGCGATGGGTGTGGCCGGTGTTGTGTCATTAAGTATGAAGACCCTGATACCTTGAAGGTTCACTATACCAAGTGGGCTTGTCGGCATCTTGACCTTGAAACCTGCCGTTGTGGTTGTTATCGCGACCGAAAAAAACGTATGCCTGAATGCGTGGATTTATTTCGGTGTACCCCGGAAATCCTCTCTTGGTTGCCGTCAAGCTGTGCTTATCGCTTGCTTACGGAGGGACACGACTTGCCCTCCTGGCATCCTCTTATCTCCGGGAAAATAGACTCCACCTGCCGGGCCGGAATGTCAGTCCGCGGCCATGTGATCCCCGAGCCGGAATATGATCAAATGACTGGGATAATCATCAGATGAGACCTCTCGAATTTCCTAACCCAGCATATCCGGAACCAAGAGGAAGATTTTGAACAGAAGCACGCAAAGCCCGTTCGACAGGCTCAGGGTAGGTCGCCAGCGGCGAGTACGCCGCAGGCGCAATTATTTTTCCTTCGTGTTCTTCGTGAGCTTCTATTCAAACTCTCTTCTTGTCCAAATCATGACCATAATTCGATTGATTCAAGCCGTAAGGGCCTAATAGTCTAACAGCCTACAGCCTATTAGCCTGCGGCCTTTTGGACGCTAATGATTATGAATAAAACAGGGATAAAAAGTTTGGCGCTTGTTGCGGTGGCCGTGGGGTTAGTTTACGTGACCGCGAAATATGCTATTCCTCTGACTCATTTTGTGAGCGATGCCAACCAAATGGGGGACTATCTGGCCTCTTATGGCATATGGGGTGCGGCATTGTTCGTTTTGTTACAGGCGATGCAAGTGGTGATTGCACCCATCCCGGGAGAAGTGACGCAGTTTGCTGGCGGATTCATATATGGGACTATCCCCGGCACGTTTTACTCCATTACTGGAATATTGATAGGATCCATGATTGTGTTTGGATTAGGGCGCTGGTTCGGATTGCCACTGTTAAAGGTCATGATCCCTGAGAAATCATTCAAAAAATTTGATTTTTTGTTAAATCATCCGAAGACTGAGTTGGTGATTCTTATCTTGTTTCTTATCCCCGGAAGCCCCAAAGATATTTTGACGTATGTTGCGGGGTTAACTCCCGTAAAACCCTTGCATTTTTTCGTGGCCTCGATGGTGGCACGATTCCCTGGGATTCTGTTGTCTTCTTATATAGGGGCGCATGTGGAAGCCAAGGCCTATGGTCCTGTCATTGTGGCCTCGGCGATTGCTTTAACGTTGTTTGTAATAGGGGTGCTCATGCAAGATCGAATCATGACGATGTTGAAATCTCGCAAGGAAAAGAAGACGTTCTGAATCCTCTCTTGACGACAACGGCTGATTTTGAGTGGTTCCGGTATGACTACAAAGGGCTGATTTAAGAGAAGATTAACCACCCGCTACGCTAGCAGCCTGTCGGGCTTCGTGCCGGTGGTGACTGTTGAGTCTGAAGGCTATGCAAGTCAGACAGGCTGCTAGCGGAGCGGGTGGTAAATACCCTTCCACATCCTGTAGGGGGTGGTGGAGTAAACTGCATAACCTTGAAATCTGATTATCTTTAGTTGTGAGGAACATTTGAACCCTAACACCGCTCATTCAATTCAAGCTGCCAAAAATCCGGAGCAAACGATACTGCTGGTAGAAGATGAAAATTCATTACGTGAGTTATGTGTCCGGTACTTGACTTTTCTCGGCTACAAAGTCCTGGTTGCGGAAAGGCCTGAAGAGGCATTAGAGCTGGCGGCCCGGCATCCCGATGCCATCCATTTATTGCTAACGGATGTGGTAATGCCTGGAATGAACGGGCGGGAGCTGGCCCAAAGGCTACAATCCTCCAACCCTCAGTTGGTATGCCTTTTCATGTCGGGTTATTCCGCCGAGATACTTTCCCGCCGGGGTATACTTGATAAAGACGTTAAGTATTTGCTAAAGCCCTTCTCTCGCACAACGCTTGCTGCAAAGCTACTCGAAGTATTGGAGCATTCGGCATCCAACCGAAAAGCGGCAGAATAACCGGTAGGGGGTGCTGGCCTGGGGCGCATCTTCCAATGTAGGGCCGTCGCCTGCGAGGTGCCGTTGGAGTTATGACGGCGATCATATCGACCAGCAAGCGGCATCGCGCGCAAGCGCTGCTCCTACAAATTGCCGTATGCGTCCCCGCTTATGGACGTTTCGGTCTCGATAGCCTCGCATGATTCGCCCTGCCCACGCGGCTCAGCTAGCTTCGCCCTCCAGAAGAATCATCCCCCCGTCATCGATCATGTCTTCTGGAGGGCGAAGCTTGCTGAGCCGCGTCAACCAGGGCTCTCATAAGGATTTGACAGTATCTGATGGCAACCCTATTGTAATTATATGCTTCCCCAATGGATTATCGAAAAAAAGCGTGATGGCGAGATTCTTACTGCTGAGGATCTCAGTTACTTTATGGGCGGGTATGTCAGTGGAGATATTCCCGATTACCAGATGGCCGCGCTCGCTATGGCCATTTTTTTCCGCGGGATGACTCCTGCTGAAATGGCTGATCTAACCCGCACGATGATGCTGTCGGGCGATACCGTAGATACTTCGTCTATTTCATTGCCTAAGATTGACAAGCATTCTACGGGCGGAATTGGCGACAAACTTTCCATTCCTTTGGCACCGATTGTGGCCTGTTGTGGAATCGCAGTTCCCATGATCTCCGGTCGGGGGCTGGGGATTACGGGCGGAACCCTTGATAAACTAGAGTCCATCCCTGGCTATCGAACAGACCTGCCTATCCCTGAGTTTATAAAGGTGCTTCAAGCTTGCGGCTGCTCATTGATCGGACAGACCGAACGATTGGTCCCCGCTGACCGGAAACTCTATGCGCTACGAGATGTCACGGCGACGGTGCCCTCCATCCCTTTGATTGTGTCCAGTATCATGAGCAAGAAGCTGGCTGAAGGAATCGATGGCCTGGTGCTCGACGTCAAATGCGGACGAGGCGCCTTTATGAAGACGCGGGAAGAGGCCCGGGCTTTAGCCGAGGGACTGGTGCGGGTTGGACGTGCTATGGGTAAACGCGTGACCGCTTTGATTACCGCCATGGATCAACCTTTGGGTCGTGCGGTGGGGAATGCTCTTGAGGTGCGGGAATCAATCGATATTTTAAAAGGGACGGGCCCGAAGGATAGTACGGAGTTGACGCTGTTGTTGGCAGCAGAAATGCTGGTATTGGCCGGTATTGCCCCGGATGTGGCTTCGGGACTGGTTACGGTGCGCCAAAAGATGGAATCAGGAGAGCCGTTCGACGTGTTTAAAAAGATGGTGCGTATGCACGGAGGAAGTACTGACGTCATCGATGATCCTCGTCGGTTCCCTAACTCCAAGTTGCGCATGGATTATGCCGCTTCAGAAGCCGGATTTGTGCTGGACGTTGATGCTGATAAAATCGGGCGCGCCAGCTTGTTGTTGGGTGCGGGGCGGGTTAAGACCTCAGACACGATTGATCACACCGCCGGACTCTCGAATCTCCTTAAAATCGGCGAGCCAGTTACGAGGGATGCGCCGCTGGTGACGTTGCATGCGGCCTCACTGGAGCGGATGGACGCCGCCATGGTTCTTGTGCGCGAGGCTTTTAGGCTTGGCCCAGATCCAGTGCCTATAAGCCCAGTGTTGCTTGAAAGACTATAAAGTATGGGGTTGAAGCGATTATGAATACGGACCGACTCATAGAAGCGGCATATAAAATTTGGGATGCGGCCCCGAGCTTTCGGCCAACCTTAGCCATGGTCATGGGGTCAGGCTGGCGCGAGGTGGCAAACGGCTTTACCATCCGACAAAGTTTTGAATATGCCGATATTCCCGAGTTAGGCGCACCCCAGGTCGTTGGGCATGGGGGGCAGATTCTGCTGGCGCATCAAACAGAAGTGGACTTATTAATTTTTGCCGGTCGCCGCCATTGGTACGAGGGGGCGGGGTGGGATCCCATCGCCTTCCCTATCTGTCTCTCCAAAATCATGGGCACTTCCGGGGTGGTGTTGACCAATAGTGCTGGAGGCATCAGGAACTCCTTTTCGCCAGGAAGGGTCATGATAATTAAGGATCACATTAATCTGATGGGGGTAAACCCTCTCGTTGGGCCGCATCATGCTTTCTGGGGTTCCCGCTTTCCCGATATGACCTGCATTTATGACAAGGCTTATCAGGCTCTACTCAAAGAAGCGTCATCTATTGCCGGGATTACTTTAGAGCAGGGTACGTATATGGCGGTGTCGGGCCCCTCCTATGAAACGCCTGCTGAGATTGAGGCATTTCGCCAAATGGGCGCTGATGCGGTCGGCATGTCGACAGCGCCAGAGGCTATACTGGCTTATGCGGCAGGGTTGAAGGTCGCTGGACTGTCGTGTATTACCAACGTGGCATCCGGGGATGCTTCATCGCTGTCACATGAGGACGTTTTAGCCAATGCCCAGGGCGCTATTCCGGCTTTGACCCGTCTATTACAAGAATTCGTAAAGAAAGGGGTTGAATGATGAAGCCGATGACAGGAATGAAAGCGCTGGTGAGAGTTGCCTCCAAAGCAGCTCAACAAAGTTATTCTCCTTATTCCCTTTTTCCGGTTGGAGCTGGATTGATGACGGCCGGAGGAGCGATATATGTTGGCTGCAATGTGGAAAATGCGTCGTTTGGTCTAACGATATGTGCTGAACGAACGGCTGTGGCAAATGCCGTATCCGATGGTCATCAAAAATTCAAAGCCTTAGCGGTAGTTGGTGGGATGGGTAAAGCGGTTCACCCTTGCGGAGCCTGTTTACAGGTACTTGCTGAATTTTGTGAGCCTGATTTCCCGATCATCCTGGCCCCCCTGAATGATCTTAGTAAAATGGAAGTGACTTCGCTGGGGGCTCTGCTACCCCATACTTTTGTGCTCAAAAAGAAAGCATGAACACTTATCACTTTGCTCTTAATACTTCCCATCGTGCGGCGCCTGGGGCTTTGGAAGTGGTTCGCAGACTCAAAGCCGCAGGCTTCATATCGTACTGGGCGGGTGGGTGTGTTCGTGATTTGATTATGGGCAGGATGGCCAAGGACTTTGACATTGCCACGAATGCAGTGCCTGACAAAGTGATGGAGCTGTTTCCTGGTGCCGTGGCAGTGGGAAAATCATTCGGGGTCGTACGTGTGCCGGTTGCCGGGGATTGGTACGAAGTAGCTACTTTTCGAAAGGATGCTGAGTATAGGGATGGGCGGCATCCTTCCGGCATTACTTTTTCCGATCCTGAGACTGATGCCCAGCGCCGCGACTTCACGATTAATGCCATGTTCTACGATCCGATTGAAGAGCAAGTGATCGATTATGTGGAGGGGAGTGAGGATATTGCTCGGAACGTGATCCGTGCGGTGGGCGTACCTGCCGATCGATTTAAGGAAGATCATTTACGGATGCTACGTGCAGCGCGCTTTGCCGCTACTCTGGGGTTTAGCATTGAGCCTGACACCGCCCATGCCATTCAGGCAACGGCGGGGCGTATTCTGTTGATCAGTTCCGAGCGGATACGTGAGGAGCTCAGCCGCCTGCTGGTTGAAGCACGACAGGCTGGCGATGCCATTGTTCTTTTGAAAGAGTTAGGCTTGCTTCAAATGGTTTTGCCGGAAGTAGCGGCCATGGAGGGCGTGGAACAGCCGCCTGAGTATCACCCCGAAGGAGATGTATTTCAACATACGATGATTATGTTGAATCAGATGCAGACGGATGACTATCGGCTCGCATGGGCGGTATTACTGCATGATGTCGGTAAGCCACCGACGGCACAATTTAAAGAAGGGCGCTGGCGATTTGAATGCCATGCAAAGGTTGGTGCGGATGCAACGCAGTCGATTCTTGATCGTTTGAAATTCTCAGGTGATGACCGCGAGGCTATTACTTTTATGGTGGGCAACCACATGCGGTTCATCGATGTAAAATCCATGCGGCGCGCGACCTTGCGGCGTTTGGTGGGGGCTCCGACGTTTATGTCGGAAATGGAATTGCACAGACTCGATTGTGCTTCAAGCCATGGCGATTTGGAGAATCATGAATATCTTCTGGAGTTCCGCCGTCAGATGGATTCTGAGCCGGTACTTCCCACCCCCTGGGTAAATGGGCGTGACATTATCGCGCTGGGTATCCCCGAGGGACGTGAAATCGGAGTGTGGCGGAAAAAAGCCTATGATGTTCAGCTTGAGGGGATGGCGGTGGATAAGGATGGATTACTGGCTTGGCTCCGGGCAGAAATCGAAAAGGCGTGATATTCTGACTAGCCACCATTTGAAAGATATTTGAACCCAATAACGCTGGGAAATTACTGATATTCGCCATATAACCGATGAAAGAGAAGGTTTCTTCAGGTAGGGACACCTCGCCCTACCTAACTCTTTCCGAGTAGGGTCTGACTAAGAAACAGAGTTCTTGACACATGCCGGGGCAGGGCCTCGGGCTCAGGATAAATAGGGGGATAGGTGCTTTAGGCAGGGCTTGCAGATTTTCCAATCGGATCCTGAGAGATATCCTCCTAATATCTGCCGTTTCCATATTTCAGGCGATTCCGGGGTGATCAAGTGAGCCCATTTTTTCGGGATCAGGTTTTCAGTAAAAGGATTAAAACCCAACAGCGCAGCAAGCCCCATGGCTTTGGCTGGAATAATGGATTCAGGTATTTGATGGCTACAAATGTCACAAGGCGGACATTGTTTGGGAAAATCGTCGTAACTATTTTATAATCAACTGGCTGCGTCTTTTTTTTCTCTTATTTGTAGCCAGTAATTTGTTATAAATAATACTTTACAATGCTTATGTAGTCTGATATATATAGGTTTT
>JBBQNS010000071.1:0-20014 GCA_038330175.1 Kiritimatiellia bacterium | reverse complement strand
TGACTTGAACTTCAGCCAATCCTACAGGGATCCCCAGATGGTTGTTCAACAATAAATCACATGTTTAGATGCAAAATTCAGGTACTATGTTTGTTTTCACCTTGGTTTTTCCTCTCCAAAGTGACAACCTATTTCAGGACGCGACCCGTGACCTAACAGCCTACAGCCTATTAACCTGCGTCCTGTGGGACGCTTGATCTTATGGACACAGCCTCATTTTTTTTGAGCTTTGTGTTGGGAGTTTTTGGGCTGGGATATTTCGTTTATGGCAAGAAACAGGCGAACTGGGTTGCCATGGTGGCGGGCGCAGGACTCATGGGTTTCCCTTATTTCGTTTCGAACTTATGGGCTATGCTTGCCATCGGTATCGCCCTGCTAGCCTTACCCTTCGTATTCAAGGATTAATGTGATACAACCAGACATCTAAAGGAGACTAATATGAGTGAAAATAATGAGAATCAAGACCAACGGCTTCCGAGCAAACTCGTGGTAACGCTAAAGGCGGGCGGATATTTTTTCGCAGCGGCTAACGTCGTCTGCGTAGCCATTCTGGCATGGGCTTATGTTTCGGTAAAACTCGAACCTAAGACGCTCTCGGTTACGGGTTCCGCCCGTAAGGCGATCGTATCGGATCTCGTCACCTGGAGTGGCACCATTTCGGCTACGGATAATGATCTGGTCAAAGCCTATGACACCCTTAAGATTGCAGCGGATAAAGTAAAAGCGTTTGTCATCGCATCCGGAATTCAGGAATCCGAAATCACACTGTCCTCTATCACGACCATTCGAAACTATAAGAGGGAAGTGATCAATCCGCCGGAAGGGTCGTCGGGATCTCCGACTATCATTACCACGGATAAGGTAGAAAGTTATTTACTCACACAGACAATCACTATCAGTGCCGCCAATATGGAAAAAGTTCCAATCATATCCAGAAATGTGACCAGCCTGATCAAAGACGGCGTGCAAATCGATTCCGAGGCGCCCCGATACTTGTACACAAAGCTATCTGAACTCAAGATCAACATGCTGGCCGAAGCCACCAAAGATGCCACGGCGCGCGCCGAGCAGATCGTGAATAACGCCAACGGACGCCTCGGCAAACTCGTGGAAGCGCGCATGGGGGTGATGCAAATCAACCCGAAGGGCGTCTCGGCCACCTCCGCCGAAGGCATGAACGACACCTCTTCCTACGAAAAGGAAATCACCTCAGTGGTCAGCGTCAGGTTTGAGGTAAGGTAGTGCACCCTAATAAGAGTAAAAGGGTTAATTGCTCGACTGAACATCAATCCTTACCATCTGCGCGGTTCAGGCAACTGCGAAAAACCTTGATCTTACACTTGCATCATCTATCATAGTTGCAGGAGTTGAGAGATTAAGAGGTGTATTATGATTACAGTCAGCACAATGGATGTAAGGAAACACGTCGGTGACATTTTGAACCGGGTAGCCCTCCGGGGAGACGAATATTTAGTCGAACGTAAGGGTAAGCCCATGGCGGTGTTGATGTCTTTTGAAAAAGCGGCGTCCATCAAGCGCGCCGCCCATTTGCGCCTGGGGGATTGGCTGAATCGTCCGAATACCGTTAAAACGGATGTGGAAGCCATGAGGCTGGCCAACGAAGCGCGCCACGCAACCCGGACTGCGAAATCGAAAAGGTAATATCATGCCTGCACTCCGTATTGTGCTGGATGCGAATGTTATCGTCAGCGCCCTGATCCGTCCGGATTCGTTGCCCGGACGGGTCGTTCGCGCGGCAGTCGAGGATTCGGCGGTGCGTCTGATCACATCTCAACCATTGCTCAATGAATTACGGGCTGTCTTAAACTACCCGCGCCTCCAGCGCTATCTAAAAATGAGTGAAGCGGACAGGGAAGAGTTCATCATTCTACTGGAGCAGGTCGCCGACCCGTTTGACCTCAGCGCCTATCCCGCGCCGGGACTCTGCCGGGATTCCGATGATGAGCCGTATCTCCAGACCGCGCTGGCCGGTCGGGCCGATTATATCGTGAGCGGTGATGCTGACCTTCTTGATCTGAAATCAGTAGATCATGTGCAAATTATTCTGCCAGCGGCTTTCGAGCGCATCTTGGAGAACAAAAAGCATTAACCCTTTTCCTCTTGCTGATTCAATCTCAGATGCTGAACGGGACTAATTCGCCGTCCGGGAACATCCTGCAAAGACGCTGCAGATTCATCGAGTACCCTTCAGCGATGGCTTGGCGCTTTTGCTTTATTTTCTTTTTTGGGTTTCTTTGGGAACCATACATCTTGAGTCTCATAATCGTGCATATTTTCGGCAAACTTGTGCATGATCTTGTCCACCACATCCATCTGACGAGCCTTTTCTATGACGAACTCTGCCATAACTGCGTGGTCATCTTCTGGTGAGACAAAAGCTTGAACCGACTTTTTGTCGGTTGTCAGACTATCCGCCGCTTCACGCATGACCGCCACGTGTTTGGCCTCAGCGACTTTGGACAACGAAACCATCGATTTGACATACATTCTTTTCTGGCGCTTCCGGCTTTGGGTGGGGATATTCCATTGCTCTTCCAGGAGGGCGGGCGCTACGAGCCCGTCATTGGCGCCATGCAGGCGAAGAGAATGTCGCGCTCATAGCGCGCGACCAGGGAAAAGCACGCCTTTAGGGTATTTTTCAGGCCTGACAGTTCAATGCGAGATTTGTTTTGTGATTCATGCCTGCGCTCATGCGTGAGGGATTTCAGATAACAGACCCCCCCACACACAAACCCAGAAGCGCCTCTTTTCATATTCCTTTCTGGCTCCAACTTACTATTAACGAAACTACCGTTTTGCCTTTGGAATTCCTGATCTGGATGAGGTGTTCATCAGGGATGTTCAAGGTTGTTCAGTTTTTGCCTACCGGGCTGTTTTCGCAGAGGGCATGCAGAGCCATAAGACGATGTAGGCAATCAGTCCCAGTCCACCCAAAAAGAGAGAAACGACAAACGCCACCCGCCATAACCATGAAGGGATCGGAGTGTACTCTCCAAATCCTCCGCATACGCCTGCAATCCTCTGGTCTCGAGCTGATTTTCTTAACTCTCGCAGGTTCCAAGCCGTTCCTGATCTGATTTCCTGATTGGGTGCCTCATCCATATCGTTTCCTTTTTCCATTTTCTTGCCGGACTTCTTGTTCTCGGAATTTCCATTTATACCAGCCCAACCGCTATGACCGATCGGGCATAGCCTCCGACTGCCGAAAGCTTACCCCTCACAAGCCGCCGGATAAAGCCGATTTCTCCGACCCAGAAGTTGCCTGTGGTTGCTGGCAGAAGTTACATCATCCGTTCGATGGAGGCCCGTTTGGCCTCGTAAGCCTTGCCCAGCCCAAGGACTCCCAAGGGACAGGCTAATAGTCATTATATAGAGCCACCGCCTTTAAGGCGCCCGCCTCTCCATCCACCAATAGGCTTTTGTAACGCTCCTCCCATAACGTCCCCACACGACCATGCCGCCGATTATACGATAGGCTGACACGTTGCTTCAGCGACTTTACAAATTCCGCCAAATTATACATCCGCCTCACATAGTTCCGCTTCATCCGCTCCGCCGTCTCATTCTGCCCAACATCACGCAAAATCTTCAGCTTTGCCATGAACTCTTCCACCCTCACCTCATCGTACAAATACTTCATCCGCCGCCCTAGCTCATCATCGACAACCTCTTGCTTTTCAGGAACATGCAAAAGGACATGAAAGTGATTGCTCATGATTACAAATGTCAGAACCTGTACGCCGCTAAACCCTTCCACAGCGCGCAGTGTCTTTCGGAATTTCTCACGCTCGTCCGCTTCACCAAACACGAATTCACGCCCCACCACGCGCGATACCACATGATAGTACGCCGACATTTCCTCAATAATTCGAGCTTTACGCATAGATGGCCTCCTCTCGCCTTTCTATTCATAACGGAAATATGTCTATATTATTGTAAATATAATTCTACTATTAGCCTGTCCCCGTGAAATCCATCGGATCGTATTGGTAACTGAATGTATTGGTATCCATCAATTTTGAGGATTATTTCGCTCGATTACGCCGTATCTCGCCTACTACCTGGTCGACCGACAAAGTACCAAGTATCTTTCGTCTCTCTTTGGTATAGTCACCCCGACCGCTCTGGAACTGTTGCATAAACTGCACCATCCCGGCTGCGCCAAGTTCCTTCGTCAGGACTTTGATACCCCTTTCGCGAATACTGTTCATTGCCAATGTATTGGTACTCATTTTCTTAATCTTTCCTCTAACCATAACCATGGGTTTGCCACTCGAAAGCCCAATCGGGGCACATATTTACCGGCTTTCCTCAACAACAGGTCATCGGTTGTGAGCAAAACATCAACCCGCCCCTTTTCGGCGCACGCAAGATGCAGAGCATCAAGCGCACCGAAACCGTAAGCCTCCAGTTCTAACCCTCGTTGTCGTTCTGGTTCCTCAATCATTATGTGTTCTGAAAAGGCACTCACGATCAACATGACCTCAACTTGCCGATCAGGGTCTGATATGCGCCCGACCTCAAAATCAATCGCCTCACTCCCGACGCCAATCCAGTGCCGTGTCCCGATATAAACCAGCACTGACTTGACGGCTTCAGCCTCCAACCGCACACGCTCCTGCGAGTGATCGTCGAACGGACGATTCAAGCAACACACGTCGAGATAGATGCGTTGTGTTCGTTTCATGTTTAAATTAAATATATCGTTATTCATATTTGCTCGCAACTGTCTTTCTCCCCCTGGGTGACATCGATGGTGCTCCTTTCTGAGGGCGTTGACGGGATACTTGGCATAGTGCTTCACCGGCATTGAACAGTTGGCGATCGATGATGGGCCAAGTGACTTCAGGGCTCCCAAGGGACGGCTCCCAAGGGACAGGCTAATCCGAAGTTCGTAACGAACTACTGGCGGAAACAGAAAAGTGGCTGACGAAAGTGGCCAATCAAGTAGCACGCCGAACCAGCAAGCCTTTGACCGCTGCACAGATTGGTCAAAAGATTGGGCGAGGCATCAACCGCTACAAGGTCGCCAAGCATTTCGCCCTGGAGATTGCCGACAATCAATTGCGTTGGTTCCGCAAAGAAGAAGCCATTGCCCGTGAGAAGGCGCTTGATGGCGTCTATATCATTCGCACTCCCGAATCACCTGAAACTCTAAGCGCAGAGGATGCTGTCCGGACATACAAACAACTTGGTGATGTCGAAAAGGCATTCAGAACGCTTAAGGGTTTGGATTTACATGTAGGCCCAATCCATCATCGGTTAGAGACTCGGGTTCGCGCGCACTTGTTCCTGTGCATGCTTGCATACTACGTCGAATGGCATATGCGTAAAGCTTTGGCACCGTTGCTATTCGTGGAGGAAGATTTGGCGCAAGTCCGTGCAACGCGTGACCCCGTAGCTGCAGCCAAGCCTTCGGCAAGTGTACGAGCAAAGAGAAAAACTAAACTCTCGCAGGGGGGGGCTTCCCTTGCGACATTTTAATGGCCTGCTTGGTTTGCTCGCCACGCTATGTTCCAACATTTGTCGCGTTGGAGAAGGTAAGAATGTAAGCCGGTTCCAGCGCCCAACAGAAGCCAACCCGCATCAGCGCGAAGCCTTTCGTCTTCTGGGCGTCAAAATACCATAGGGGTGGTTTGTCCCCAGTAAGTGGAACGGTAGAAATCGAACAAAAAGTTTTTATCGTGTTGATTATCAACAAGATAAATATTGGCGAAGCATGACGAAGAAGCTGGAACTTCGGGTTAAACATGTAACACTTTCCCGCAGAGGCGGTTAAAAAATGTCCCAAAAGAGAGTCCTGGCACACTCATGAACTCAATACCTCTTTAGCGAGATCAGGAAGGCTGTACTTAGGGGGCGAAATGTAGGAAGCGACCTTGTGTCGCGATTGTGGGCACCGGGCGGATATCGCGCGCAAGCGCTGCTCCTACAAACTGCGGATATCGCTCCTACAAATTGCCATGTGCGCCCCCCCTCGGGAGTGATGCGTTTTTTAGCGGATAGCAAGCCGTTCGGAGAAATCGGTTAGGATATTCATGAAATTGATATAGGCATCGTAGGGAGAATGGTAGGGGTTGGATGCGGCGCATCCCCTGACATCGGAGAGCTGCTTGGTGTCCATATAGAGAAAGTGATCAGAAACCTGCAACTGCCGCCACGTCAGGAGGATGGCGGGGTCTGGGTGTGATTTAACTTCTTTCTCTAAAAAATAAAGCCCTTGAATGGCGTCTTTTTGCAGCTCATTACCAATCCATTGTCGGGCGTCATGTTCGGCGTCCTCCATAGAGGCAAACCCAGGGATAGAGATGGAGCCGCAGGGGATTTGGTCTTGCGCCGCCTGAGCAGGGGTATTGAATGTGAGCCCTTTAAAGGCCCGCAAGGCATCAGGAAATTGCTTAAGGAATCCGAGCGCCCCTTGGGGTTCACCTTCTGCGGGCTCGTGGAAATCATGGAGATTGGCTGGCAGGATCATGATCTCACTTGGTTTCTGAACCAGGTGGCTCATGAACTGAGGGGCGGATAACGGAGGCGTACCAAGGCGGGATTCTAGCGAAAAACGGGCGATATTTTCGGTTAATAGCGGGTTCTCAAACAGAAGCTTGAGATTAGGGCAGGGGGCCGGTTGATAGACCCGGTTTGGGGAGCGTCCATCAAGGACCCGGTCAGTCCCCGTTGAAAGGATGACTTTGAAACCCAAGGCGTCGGCTTCACAGGCTAGGTCATTATTATAACTCAACGCATGGTAGTGGAATGTTTCCGGAGCCTTGCCAAACAGGCTCTTGAGTTTATCTCGATGTAATTGCACCTGTTCCCTGAATTCCGGTTTGGAATAATGGAATGACAGGGAGTGGAAATAGGGTTCGCCTATAAATTCCACACAGCCTGTATCGGCCAGGCGTTGAAATTGAGCCAGTAACTCCGGATGGAACCGTTCAAATAGCGAGAGCGTCACTCCGGATATCATGATTGCGAATCTAAAAGCCCCTTTGTGTGCCTCGATTTGCTTTAAGAGGATCTGGGTGGACGGAAGATAGCACTGACATTCCACCTGGTCTAAATGGGTGAGGGTTGCCTGCTCATCCACATAAGTTGCCAACTCCCCGATATCAAAAAAAGAATATTGCCGCAATTGATGCGGCTCATGAATCTTCAAAATGAGGCATACTGAGGGCATGGTCGTTTCAACGAAGAAGGTTGTTGTAGATGAGTTGAATGCGGGCAGCCGCTGCTTCCCACCGAATTTTGCGTAGATCTTTACGCCCGTTTCGGAGCAGCTCTCGTGAGAGAACCGGATATTTCAGTATCGCCAGGATTTTGTTGGCAATGTCGCTGACATCCCAGAAATTTACTGTCAGGGCATGGGGGAGAACTTCATTAACTCCCGCCTGCTTTGAGATCAGAACCGGGACATCGTAAAGCATGGCTTCCAGAGGGGAGAGCCCAAAGGGTTCGGAGGCGCTCGGCATGACATAGAGGTCGCTCATGGCGTACATACGTTCTACCTCGTGGCCATTGAGAAAGCCCGTAAAATGAAAATGTCGGCCTAACCGGAGTTCCCCGACCCGTTCAATTAAACGGGGCAGCATGTCGCCAGAGCCTGCCATGACAAAGGTCACATTGGACATTTTTTCCAGAACCCGTGCGGCGGCTTCCACAAAGAAATCAGGGCCTTTTTGTGAGGTGATGCGCCCCAGAAAAAGCACAATCTTTTCATCGCGGGGACGGACCACGTGGTAGACAGGCCCGATATTGCGTCGGGAAACCGCATTGTGGACGACACTGACCTTGTCGGGGGCAATGCCATATTGATCCAGGATCAAATTTCGGGTGTAATGACTAACGGCGATGACGTGATCAGCCTCCTGCATCCCGAGCTTTTCAATATCAAAAATGTTCTGATTGATATGACTGCCACTCCGGTCATATTCCACGGAGTGTACGTGTACCACGAGCGGTTTGCCGGTGGCCCGCTTGGCGCGGATGGCCGCCAGAAAAGTCATCCAGTCGTGGGCATGGATCAGGTCGAAATCATCGCCCTTGGCGAGCTCTTCGCCCACTTCGCTGTAGCGCGCCACCTCGGCCATCAGGTTGTGGCCATAATGAGAGGCGGGCGTAATGACGCTCTGTTGATTTGGACGCGTAACCGCGCGCTCGGTAGTGGAATTAAGAATCGTTAGGTATTCTTCGTCATTGAGATAAGGGCGAAGAATGGAATCGAAGGGCTTGATGTCGAGCCGTTCGAAAAACTCATCCGTCGTTGGCGGATAGGCCAGCGTCGATTTCGAAGCGGCCACAAGTTTCACATGGGCCGTATCCGTGGGCGGCTCTGCCCGTGGCACCACAAAATCGATTTGTGCACCATGATGCGCGAGGGTGCGTGTTATCTCGTAACACGCTGTTCCCAACCCTCCGCTGATGTGAGGCGGAAACTCCCAGCCGAACATCAAAATACGCATAAAGAATGATACCTCAGATGACGCAGTCAACTCTCCAGCAGCAGTCCGTATAGGGGCAGGCGGGAGTGCCTGTTCCGAAGCAAGGCGTATTCTTTTCAGCCTTTTGGATGGCTAAAATCAGATCCACCTTGGTCAATTTGCCGGGGGTTAAGCCTAAGGCTGTCGCCTTGGTCTTTACGGCCGTAATGAGCATTCCGGCGGGCTTGGCTTTAGGAGTGACCGGGGTGGATACCGTCTTCTTGGCTTTGCTCGGTGCGGCGACGATGGCTTTAGGCTTTGTTTTTGTAACTTTCATTCCGAATCCTTCCTTAATTAAAATCTGAGGCACATACTAGCGGGAAGCCGCGCGTCCGCAAAGCGTAAAAAGCCTGATTAATTCTGCGCTGCTCCATGCTTGTGCGGGACACCCGTTGGGGCGTTGAGGCAAGTCACCATCAAATATTTCGGGAACGTTGATCAAACCACGTCCCGTCAGGCTGTAATCCAGCAGAGGCTGCAATTGTTGGGTTAATTCCCGGGCCGCTTTGGCGGGTGAGGTACTCGTTTTTAACACAGCTTCTCCGTAATGGCCCAGCAGCCAAGGCCAGACGGTGCCCTGATGGTAGGCGGCATCGCGGGTGGGCTGATTGCCTTCATATCGTCCGCGGTAGGCAACATCACGCGGGGAGAGGGTGCGTAAGCCAAAGGGCGTGAACAATTCCCGCCGTACCATGTCGACGATGCGTTTGCTTTGGCGTGGGGTCAGTGGCGAAAAGGGGAGGGAAACCGCGAAAACCTGATTTGGGCGGATCGCCTCATTTAGGATCCCCTCGGCGAAGGTATCCGCCAGATACCCCGGACCTTCCAGCCAGAAAGTGGAAACAAAGGCTGCTTTCAGCCGTTCAGTGAGGTCCGCCTGCCACGGAAGCTCCTCATTAAAGCTCTTGGCCAGTGTCTCGCAAAACATCAGGGCATTATACCAGAGAGCATTCAACTCGACGGCGAACCCGTAACGGGGCGTCACAGGCTGGCCCCGTGAGTTTGCATCCATCCAGGTTAGCTGCGTGTTCCGGTTCCCCGCGTGCAGGAGCCCTTCAGGCGCCATAAACACATCGAAATGCGTGCCAGCCATGAAGCGGGTGGCAATGCGTTTGAGTACCGGCCAGAGTGTGGTGTGCACGGTTTCCAGATCATGGGTACATTCCAACATCTGCTGAACGGCCCAGAAATACCATAGTGAAGCGTCCACGGAATTGTAGGCGTGGTGTGCCGGGTCGGCCGCAAAGCAGTTCGGAATCAGGCCATCGCGTTCATGGGGTGCGACGGCTTTGAGGATTTCAATCCCCCATTCCGGGCGGCCGGAATAGAAGGTGAGTCCCGGCAAACTGATCAGAGTGTCGCGCCCCCAGTCGTCGAACCATGGATAGCCGGCAATAATGGTGGCACGGGCTGACCCTGGTGTGCGGATGGCGAAGTGTAGGCCACTTCGGATGAGCGCAGGCAGGGACTGTACGATGTCGGCATTACCAGCCTGTTGGGCAACGCTTTCAGCGGTTTTGGCCGAGGTCTGACGTCGGATTATTTCGGCTTTCCACAGGTCAGTAAGATCCGATTGGTTTGAGACGGATGCGGAGACGATGACCCGGCCTTGTGGGGGCAAGGTAATCTCTATCGTGCCCGGGCAGAAACAATCTTCATGAAAATCGTAACCCCGCTCGGCTTCCATAAAATATTCGAGATTCCGGTACCAGACGGGTTGCGCTTCAAAGCTTGACGTCATGCTGGTCTGAAAAAAGAGTGGCGGCATTCCTTCATACGGATGAAGGCTGAACCCGGACGGGAGGGGGGTAGGTGCGGTTCGGATAAAAGAATCTTCCTGCTTGAGCTCATGATGCCGGCGGAAGGCGAGAAACGGTTTCAGCCGCAGCTTGATGGGCGCGTCGCTTTGTTCCAGTTGATACTCAACCAATACAGTATTTTGGCCCTGTATCATTAAAAGGCGTTTCTGGATAATAACATCCTTCACCTGGTAACGGAATACGGGTCCTTCTTCGAGGCGGAATTCGGTCAGATATCGATGGCCATCCGGATGCATGACGCCTGGATAGCAATTGGAGGAAAGCGGAAACTCACCGGTGTCTGAGACTATGGAATCCTCATATTTGGAAAGCAGGGTAAAGCGTCCTGCCGGGTCGGCTAATCCTGCGACCAGAAGTCCATGGTATTTTCGGGTGTTGCAATTGTGAAGAGTACTGGAAGCATACCCCCCTATGCCATTTGTTTCCAGCCACTCGCTCCGCAGCGCAGTGCGGAGATTCCGACAATCCTTTTGAGGAATTACAGGCGTTGAAGTCATAGTTGGCTGGGGGTCTTTCCATATTTAGCCTGACGCCGTTTATGCAGCCAAGTGTAGATGGCGATTAACACCACACAGCTGATGATGACGCCAAGCGTGCAGATGTGGGAATACTTTTTAATCAAATCCATATTTTTCCCGCAAAGAAAACCAATATAAGAAAGGATGCTAACCCAGATGGCGGATCCGATGCCGGTGTACAAGAGAAAGTGCGACATTTTCATGCGGGTCAGGCCGGCGGGAATGGAGATCAGATGCCGCACGACGGGAATTAATCGTCCCGTAAAGGTGCTGATTTGGCCATGGGCATGAAAGAAACGTTCCACCATCGCAAACTTATCCTGCGGACAGAAGAAATATTTGCCGTATTTCAAGAAGAAGGGGCGGCCTAACCACATGGCCACACTGTAATTCAGCAGAGCGCCCAGCCAGCTTCCCAAAACGCCTAGGAAAATTACTATCGGCATACTCATGGTGCCCATCGAGACGAGATAGCCTGCCTGCGGCATGACCAGCTCACTGGGAATAGGAAAGACGGAACTTTCCAAGGTCATCAGGAACACAATGCCGGGGTATCCCATGTGTTCGATGAGATCGACATTCATTTGAAATAGCTGTGCAATAAAATCCATAGTTCACCCTCCATTGATAATGGCGTGTATTAGTGGCATAAGCACCCCGTCAAAAGCAAGCAAAGGAGTAAGGCGTCATTAGTTCCTTACGACTTGAATCAATCGAATTATGGTCATGATTGGGACAAGAAAAGAGTTTGAACAGAAGCTCACGAAGATCACGAAGGAAAAAATAATTGCGCCTCCGGCGTACTCGCCGCTGGCGCCTTCGTGTGCTTCTGTTCAAAATCTTCCTCTTGGTCCCGGCTAAGCTGGGTTAGGGGGTGAGGAGGGATTCGTAAAGCCCGATGGTCTCATTCACCATTTTTGGGAATGAGAAATGGTCCAGAATGCGTTGAAGCCCGTTGCGCCCATGTTCTTTGCGCAAAGCACTGTTGACTGCATAGGTTTCAATGGCGTTGGCCAGCGCTATCGGATCCCCAGGGGGGATGGTCTTTCCTGTCCGGTCATGTTCCACTAGCTCAATCATGCCCCCGACCGCAGAGACAATGCAGGTGACGCCCATGCACATGGCTTCGACGACGGCTTTGGAGAAGCCCTCGTTTTTCAAGGTTGGCATCACGAACAAATCACAAGCACCCATGAGCTCTGGGGCATCCATACGAAATCCGGCCAGATGGATTCGTTTCCGTATGGCTTGGTCGCCAATCAACTTGTTAACTTCACTATCCCCGTTTTGTCCCACTAACAAAAGGTGAACGGGTAGGGATGGCGCGAGGCGCCGGATCGCTTCGATCAGGATGGGCACCCCTTTGATGGGGCGCATGTTTGCAATGCATCCAATGACTACGGCATCGTCAGGAATCCCAAATTCACGGAGCTGGATCCGGGGTGCCGCCTTGAACCAAGCCGGATCATGCCCCTTGTATATTTGAGTCAGGCGGGCAGTGGGAATGCCTTTGGACGCGACATAGTTTTGCACCGCCTTGGAAATACAAACAATCCGGTCGACGTGGGGATTTAAAATGGCCATGTAGGATGAAGGATCCCAACGATTGAGATGCCCCATGGTGCCACAATAGCCAATGAGTTTAACGGGAAGGCCTGCCGATGCGATCAGACTATTGGAAAGCGCACGGCTATTAAAGGCGTGAACAATATCGTACGAGTCGGTCGTGAGCAGGTGGCGGATCGTTTTAATGGCGGCGACGTCCAGGCGGGCCTTCATTATTAAATGGGTCATTGGGAAACCCATTTCCTTGAGAGGAAGAAAATAAGGGGAAGACGTGTCGCACAGGAGATCAACTTGGACGCCCCGGGCTGCCAATTCCGGGAAAAGGCGTGCTTCCGGGCGTTCTCCAACTCCTGCTACTAATAAAACCTGCATAAGGGCGCGCATGATAGTTCCGGCAGGTGCAAATGAACAAGACTAATTTGCCCCGATTATTCCGGTCTTGCAGCATGGGGAGAAGACGATAATATCAAATGGATCAAGTTAAGGAGCCGATGAAGCAGGATCTCAAAAATTCACTAGAACGGTTATATGCATTACGAAGTTTTGGCATCAAGCCGGGCCTCGATAATTCGATAGCCTTGTTGAACCAGCTGGGAAATCCGCAGCTGGCCTTTGCCTCGCTCCATGTGGCGGGGACCAATGGCAAGGGCTCAGTTTGCGCCATGTTGGATTCTGTATTGAGGCAGGCAGGCTTTCGTGTCGGCTTGTACACGTCCCCTCATTTGATCCGGTTTAATGAACGTATTCGCGTGAACGGCGAGATGATCAGTGATGAGGAGTTAGCCGCAGTATTCAATGATATGGCGGCCCCTGCCGCCGCTGTGTCAGCAGAAGGTCGCGAGTTGACTTTTTTCGAATTTACCACCGCGCTGGCTTTTGAATATTTCAAGCGCAAGAACGTTCAACTGGCCGTAGTGGAAACCGGAATGGGGGGGCGGCTTGATTCCACTAATGTGGTTATACCGCTAGCCTCAATTATTACCCGCATCGGGCTTGACCACACCGCCTATTTAGGGAATACCCTTACAGCAATTGCTGGTGAAAAGGCCGGGATCATTAAGGCAGGCCGACCCGTTATTTGCGGGGCTACTCCGGACGAAGCCAAGGCGGTCATTCGTGCCGTGGCAGGTGGAAAAAAAGCCCCTTGGCTGGATGCCGCGGAGTCGGTTTCGGTTCGGCGGGTGTCGCAAAATCTGTCAGGCCAAAAGGTTTCAATTACCAGTGGGGATGTTGATTATGGGACGGTATCCCTGACCTTCTTAGGGAAGCATCAACTTGAGAACGTTGCCACGGTGGTCTCCACGTTGGAGGCTTTGGCGGATTGTAGTCCTATTAAAATTCCTGTTGAAGTGGTGCGAAAGGGGCTGGCTTCCGCGCGGTGGCCGGGGCGGCTCGACGTGTTGTCGCAAGAGCCCCCTACGATTCTGGATGGTGCCCATAATCCCGATGGAGCACAGGCCTTAGCCGTTGCCTTGAAAGATTTAGTGAAGAAAAAAAAGGTAGGGCTGGTTTGGGGAATGTGTGATGACAAAGATGCGCTTGGGTTTGCCAAAGCCATGGGGGCAACGGTTAAACGCTGCTGGATCGTACCGATCAATTCTGAGAGAAATGCGAATCCTGCAAAATTATCCCAAATTGCCCGAACCGGTGGGTGGGATACCACGATCTGTTCTATTCCTGAAGCCCTTCAACAAGCCAAGGACTGGGCAATCGAAAATGCTGGAGCGATATGTGTTGCCGGCTCGCTGTTTCTCGCCGGGGAAGTGTTGGAACACGTTAAGGGAGAGCTATGAAAAGCGACAAGGCCATTGAAATTTTGGTTCGTGGTGTGTGTGTGAAGGCTGGGAAATTGCTGGTTTGCCAAAGCAAGGGGTCGGCTAACACCTATCTTCCGGGTGGGCATGTGGAATGGAATGAGCAGGCGGAGGTCGCCTTGAAACGTGAGATCAAGGAAGAGTTGGGCGTGAAGTCGGTGGTAAAGGATTTCTTGGGTGCAGTGGAACACACGTTTATTCAAAAAGGAAAAAGGCATTGTGAAATTAATCTAGTTTTCACCATGGCAATACCGGAGCTGTCCCCAAAGAATAGTCCTGAAGCGTGTGAGGATTGGATCCGCTTCAAATGGATTCCGTTGTCAGCCCTTGGCCGGAACCATCTTGAGCCATGGCCGTTGCGGAAAATGATGGCAGGGCTGCTGAAAGCGCCTGACAAGGTCACGCGGTGGGGTAGCACCTTACGGTGGCGTCACGGAGATCCGGTAGAATCTGCTGGGATGCGAGAAGGTGCTATCGGTGTAACTCATGAGGCCATTCGTTCCTTCAATGCTGGTTGCATAAGGCAAATCGATCCAGCCGACGCCTCCACTCAATGAATCTTTGTACGAAATCGTATAGTGCCTGTGCGCAAGCCCTGACCAATGCAAGGTAAAGCTGCCCGGGATAAGCGGGTCATTGCCGCCAGCTCCGAGCTGGAAAACGCTTTCTGCCTGCAAGGCGTCCGTTCCGGAAATCTCTTCTTGAGAATTATTGGCGCCATCGTGATCCCAGTCGCCATTTAAAGAAAGCGCGACGAGGGAGGCATGGGTCGCTGCACCTATCCAGCCGGTTTGATCTTTGGCCCACACGTACAAGCTGTTTGTTCGATCCATTTGTAGATTGGATAGGATTCCCTGGGGAGTGGTGGTCCATGTTCCTTTGGTAGTGCCTCCCGCATTCGTGGGTGCAAAATAGTAGCCGAGAATTCCTGAGCCTGCTCCATCGCTAAAACCGGACCACTCCCCGGTTACCGCGTTGGAATCAACGACATAGCGCCCAAAGGGGCTTGAGTTGAATGTAATGACGGCATGCGTTGGAGAAGGAGGGATGATGTCAATCCAGCAAGGACCGAACAGGGCTGGAATACTGAGATTACCCATTTGGTCACGGGAACGCACCCAGCCCCAGTAGTTGGTACCGTCAGAAAGGGCCGGTGAAACGTCTGCGCGTCCTGAAGTGGTATCAAACAAATTGAAAGCGGTCAGGTTGGTCGTAACCCCATATTGATAGTTTGTGACGCCGCTTCCCCGTGATTCCTGCACGTAATCCCACCGTAAGCTCATGAGTGGGTTTTTGGACCAGGAGTGGGTCCGATGAACAAGTGAAAGGAATTGGGTGGGGGGAGGAGGGGCCTCATTGTCGACCATAAAAGGCTGGCTCGTCACCCAGTTACTCCAAAAGATTCCATCCCAGGTGCGGGCACGGACCGAGGTATTACTGGAATAAACAATGGGAGTCCCAACGGCTTTTGAATCCCATACAGAAATAACCGTGTTCGTGATGAGCCCAGCTTCACTGCGGCTGACCAGATTGGAGAGCGGCAATGAAGGGATCCCCGTAAGCAGGGCTTGTCCGACTTCCGCTTGGACAGAGATAAGAGAGATGTTGCTCCAAAGTCCATCGGGCGCGGTACTCCATTCGAAGGTCGCTAAACACCTATCTCCATCTGCATCAGAAAGGCGATGGCTGAAGGTGATGAGGCCTTCGCCGTTGGTTGACGTTTGCTTAGCACTGCTCCAGATCAGGTTGGCGGGTGAGCGGACACTTAGCTGGATGGGAACAAAAGTTCGGGAATTAGTGATGGCATTGTCTGAGATTTGAAGAACTGCATGGCGATCGCCCGTCGGAATTCCGGTGCTATTAAGGGTCAGCAGAGGGACGGCCGTATTACTGTGTGGCGCCGTCACAAGGTTCGTGCCCGCCGTCAACCAAGGCTGAGGCGGAACGTAAGGAGAAACAACAATATCGTCAATCAACCAGCCTGTTTCCTCGGTATTTTCATCAGATCCGAAATGAAACCGAAGAATGGCGACACTGCCGGCATAAGCAGAAAGATCAAAAGTCGGTTGGCTCCACGAGTTGCCTTCTCCTGCAAAACACGGGGTTCCTTCGGGCCAAGGCGACGAAACGTAGCCTGAAATTTTGTAGGGGTAACCGCCAAGCGGGGTGAGTTGCTTGAAAGAGGCCCCGTTATTGGTGGAAATTTCGACTATGCCGCCATCCCAACACTTATCAGGGATCCAGCCGGGGCGCCAGTATTGGAAATCGAGTTCGCATTCAATCCATTGCCAAAAAGTCAGTTGCGCTCCAGCCGTGACATAGAATGGGGTGGAATCAAGTTTAGCGTGCATCAGGCTGGTGTAATAATAGGTGTAGGGATTGCCGCAATACCATGATTTGGATCCGGAAAAAGACCAGTCGGTTAATACATTCCATAAATCGCTGGAGCCAGAGTGAACCCAGCCCAAGGCTCCCTCCTCAACGTCGTTGTTAAAGCCTCCCCACAATACAGAGGCATTGCCATGCCAGGCGCCCACGCCGGAGTTGGTCACGGTCATCGTTAGATTGGATGAGGTTTCGGGGAGAATCAGGCAGTTATAGCGTGACGGTGAGAATTTAACTTCCGGATAGCTCGGGATCACGGTATGGGGGCCGTTGGTGGTAGAAGACTCCAGGTCGGACGCCATAATTGAATATACAAAATAGTCACCATTGGTGCCTGGGGCGGGAAGCGTTGCGGTATAAAGATGGTTGGAGCCGACGGTCATTGAGATAACTTTTTCCTGACCGCCATTGCGACTCCACCGTATCACTGCGGAAGCAACCTGACAATTGTCGGTGATGAGGGCGGAAACAGTATACGGGGCAGGTCGTGGCTGCTGGCAGTCGAGGGGGGTGTGAATAATGACAGGTGGGCGTGGGAAGGAACTCGGGTCAGTGGGATCGGTTTGATCTTTAAATTCACTTAAATTGTTAAAACCATCTCCATCGGGGTTAGCCACCGGATCGGTAGCGATGCTGCCCAGGAAGCGAAGCTCCCACCAATCTTGGATTCCATTCCCATCGCTATCTCGCGCTTCTGGAATAAAAAGGGCAGTGGCCAAGTGAGGGGCGCTCATAGGGATGTCGGCAATGGGGTTAACGGCGGGGCTGATGGCGTCAGGTTGCCTGAGACCGTCCAGATTCCAACCTGTAAATCTATAGGGTACGGTGCCGATGGTTACGGAGGACGGGGCGAGGAGAGAGGTGGCCATACTACCTTCTGCCCACCAGGAGGTTGTATTCAGGGCGCTATAAACCGAGGTGTGGGTTAGGGCCACTTCGGCTTGCCACTGCCAGGAAAGGGTCGAGTTTGTAGCCAGGGTAAAGGTGAACGCATTGCTGGTGCCGGACGACGGGATACTCCCTGTCCCCACCCAGCCGGTACATGCCCACCGCGTGCCATTCGTCGGGACCGTCGCCGCAGGGGCGCTCGCTTGGAGTACGGTGCCGGAACAAAACAGATGCTCGCCATAGTTCGGGCTGGTATTGGCAACGAACGAGGTGCTACCGGTAACGGTGAGGCTCATGGATGGAACGACCAATAGATCGAAGGTATTGCTAGGAGCGTTGGCAGGAAGTCGTGTCAGCAAGCCATTGGTGGAGGCCGCTTGAAGCCAATAATGGATGAGGGTGCTTTCAGCTTGCTCAGGGATGGTTGCCCTGAAACAGGCATTGCTGACAGGTTCACATGGCACGGAGTTAAAATGAGTAGAGCCATTTCGAGTCCAGAAAAGAAAGACCTGATGGGTGTCAGTCAAAACTGAAGGACCCACTTCGACGTTAATGGGGTACCCACTCCCGCTATTGAATGCCTCGCCGTTAGGGGTATGAATGATCCGGAACAGGGCATTAACGGCTCCACGTGCATTGAGCCTGCCGCCTGTAACGGTTTTACCGGTTAGGGACGGGATCACGTCCACACCTTTCAGGATGGCATCGCGAATATCTGCGGCACGGGCGGTAGGCCAGAGGCTCCATAGCAGGGCCGCCACGCCGGCCACATGCGGGGTTGCCATGGACGTTCCGCTCATATATCCATAACGTGAACCATAAAGGGTGCTATAGGTGTTGACTCCAGGCGCGGCGAGATGGACGGTGTTTGAACCATAATTCGAGAACACGGCGCGATTATCCTGCGAGTCGGTGGCCGCGATAGCGAGAAGGTTTGAATCATCATAGGAGGCGGGGTAGGAGGGAGTGATATCGTTATTATTGGTATCATTGCCCGCTGCGGCCATGAATAAAATGCCAAGTGATGAGTCTTCAGCTAGTGCCTCTTGAAAGATGGCACTAGTGCCACCTCCGCCCCAGCTGTTGTTTGTAATTCTGATATTAACTCCGCGTCGACGTAAATCCGCCACATAGTGAAGGGCTTCTGTGGCGTCCGAAATCACTCCACTCCCCGTATTATCTAAAAATTTCAAGGGCATGAGTTTGCAATGCCAATTGACTCCGACGACGCCAATTCCATTATTGCCGACGGCCCCTATGGTGCCAGCGGTATGGGTCCCGTGGCCGTGGTCATCCATGGGTGCATTGTTGTTTGAAACGAAATTCCAGCCAGTCACATCATCCACATAGCCGTTACCGTCGTCATCCAACCCGTTGATCGTTTCGGCAGTGTTATGCCAGATGTTGGAGGCGAGGTCCGGATGGTTGTAATCGATCCCGGAATCGATCCCTCCAATGATGAGCTGACTGTCTCCGGTGGTCATGTCCCATATCTGAGGCGCAGAAATATCTGCTGCGGGAGTGCTGACATTGTTGAGTCCCCATAACAAGCTAAACTGGGAATCGTTAGGAGTCGTCTGTTGAGAGCGCACAACGTAGTCGGGTTCAACATAGCGGATAAATCCGGTGTCCTTCCCCAGCAGGACCAAGAGGCGCGGGAGGGCGTCAGCGGTCTCATCGGGAATGCTGATTAAATAGCTGCCCGGCATTTTCATAGCCTTACGAATTGACAGGCCTTCCGCTTTTGTAAGGGCCTCCAATTTCTCGCGTTCAGAGTCACGGTTAAGCCGGATCATGACGTGATCCGCAATCATGATGTTGCGAGATTTGATGGTTTCTGAACCGTCGGACGGCGACTTCTGGACAACTTCCTCGACTCGCCAGAGCGGGTATTTAAAGTTGGCACGTACAATCCGTATTCGTTTAATCAGGTTAGTGCGGATGGGATCGGGCATTTCTGTTATCTGGAGGACTGGCATTCCCGCTGTGGGATCAACCGCGCTATTTGAAAGGGCTGATGAGA
Source organism: Kiritimatiellia bacterium (assembly GCA_038330175.1). Classification (GTDB taxonomy): domain Bacteria; phylum Verrucomicrobiota; class Kiritimatiellia; order CAIKKV01; family CAITUY01; genus JAABPW01. The sequence goes on along the minus strand of JBBQNS010000071.1, from coordinate 502 downwards.
TTGCAACCGCTGGAACAGAGCTCAGAGAGGCTTGCGCAAGGGGCGCATTGGAAAATATCGGTGAAGCCGGGGTTAGGGGAGTTGGAGGCTGAGCCCTAGTCTTAAGTGCGCTGGAAGTCGGATTGGCCAAAAGCTCAGGAACGGGAACTGAGAAAAGGACCAAACGAGAAATCCACCAGCCGAAAGCCAGAAGTAAACAGCCAATAAGTATGGCTAGCTTCAACTCGATTTTTGACCGATTGCCCATGGTTCTTAATAATACTAAAATTTCCAGGTGGTTGAACATCACATAATGTTTTAAAAAGTAATGGGTCACTCATGGGGAAGGGGGGGGTACCACCCGCTTCGCTGGAGGGGGTCACGTCCTGAAATAGGTTGTCACTTTGGAGAGGAAAAACCAAGGTGAAAACAAACATAGTATACAGTGAAGCATTCAAGAGGCAGGTAGTAGAAGCGATAGCTAGCGGCAAACATTCAACAGCCTATGCGGCGCGAAGGGCTT
>JBBQNS010000070.1:0-20495 GCA_038330175.1 Kiritimatiellia bacterium | reverse complement strand
TGGACTGGCTCATGGGACCAGACGCCATCCTCCACCACCGATGTCATCAACATTTCCAGCGGCAGCGACCTCGTTTGGAGCAATACCTTTCCCTATGGAGCCGCCTCGTGGACACAAGACTCGGGCTACAACGGTACGGTCATGTTCACCTCAGTGTACGGAACCAACGGCTTCACCAACTTCACGATCTCGGGCGATGCCCTGATCATGGGTGGCAAATGGACCCATCAAACCAACGCCTCCACCGAAACGAGTCGACTGAGGGTCAGCATCGGTGGCAACCTTCTGGTCACAAATGCAACGATATCAGCCGATTCCAAGGGATTCATAAGCAATCAAGGCTACGTAACCGCTAGCGTCAACTGGGATGGTGGAACTTACGGCGGAATCCCGGGCTATGGCGGAAGGGGAATCACTTACGGCTCGATTGCGTCGCCCACTAACCTTGGTAGCGGCGGGTACGGATCGAAAGGAGCAGGCGCGATTCTGCTTACGGTGGCGGGCACCACAACCGTGGCTACCGCAGGGATCATCACCGCAGGCGGTGAAACCAACACGGCTGGCGGCGGTGCCGGCGGAAGCATCTTTCTGACCACCGGTTGGATCCAAGGTGGCGGGGCCATACGGGCCCATGGCGGCAATGCCACAGCTGTGAATCCGGCGGCTGGCGGCGGCGGCCGTGTGGCTATCCTTCTCACGGGCGCAAACGCCAACTTCACCGGTTGGACCGGAACCCATTCCGCCCAAGGGGGATTCTATGGGACCACCCGCAATGGAGCGGCGGGGACGGTTTATCTAAGGGATACGGCAGGCAATAGCAGCCTGATCGTTGACAATAACGGGATCACCGCGCCTGCTCTCGCCGTCACCCTGATGCCAAAAGACGTGAACTTGAACAGTTTCTCGAACGTGGTCATCCACCACCAGGGTGTACTCGGCGTGAAAGGCGACACCACTTTGGATTTCAACACACTGAACCTGGTGACCTACGGTTCGACTCAATCGTTCCTCGAAATCACCAGCGATACCAATGTTGTTTACCCAAGCGACTGGATCATCACCAACTACACCCTGCGCGGGCAAGGTATCACCAAGACGCTGACGAACCTGACGCTCGGAAGCGACGGCGTGCTCACGCATCGCGTCAACGGGGCAACCAACGGCGAACCTTACAAATTGACCCTCACAATCGTCAGCAATCTCACAGTCATGTCAAACGGCGCGATCAGCGCGACCGCCAAGGGCCGTTACGGCGGCTACGGACCCGGGACGCCCGGAGCAAGCGGCGCGGGCTGGGATGGCGGGGCCTATGCCGGACTTTCTGGATACGCGGGCGGAAAGACCTACGGCTCCGTCTTCTCCCCAACAAATGTCGGCAGCGGCGGCAGGTACAGTTCCGGGTACAGCGGGGGCGCGATTCTGCTCAACGTGGCGGGCACCACGACGGTGGCCGCGGCCGGCGCCATCAATGCGGGCGGGCTCAATTCGGATAACGCGGGCTCGGGAGGAAGCGTCTTCCTGAGAACCGGCTGGCTGGCGGGCGGAGGTGTCATCAGTGCCCACGGCGGGAATGCGACAACCTATGCGGGCGGCGGCGGCGGCCGGGTGGCGATCGTTCTCACGGACACGACCGCCTCCTTCAGCACCTGGACCGGAACCCATTCCGCTTATGGCGGTATCGGAGTAAGCGCGGCCAACGGGGCTGCAGGAACAGTTTACCTGCAGGACGGCAGAACCGGTTCGGGGCAGGGCACGGTCATCGTCAGCAATAACGCCGCCGCCACGTCTGCCACTGTCGTTACACGTCTGCCGTCGGATTTGAATACCACAGAAGACCTGAAGGCTTCTATCTGGGTTGTCGGAGGAAAAGCCAGGCTGGAGATTACGACAAACGTCCTGAGCGTCCAACTGGGCTATCTAACCGTCTCCAACGGTTTTCTGAATCTGCGCGGCCGCTCGCTGTCGGTGCTCCCCGATCTGAACGTCAACGGCACCCTCTACGGCGTGGGATCCTACGCGACCAACGACTTGGCCGGTACCAACATCACGGACAGCGTGGGAGGTGGCCGGATCGAGGTGCGGCCTGCCGTGGACAACGCCAGCGGGGCCACCGCCGTCTCGCAAACCAGCGCGTCCCTGAACGGCAATCTGTATGCCGCAGATGCCTCGTCCACCGCTCTCTTTGTCTTGTGGGGCCTGCAGGATGCCGGGACCAACCTGGGGCAGTGGGCACACACCAACGCGTGGCCAGCCCCGCAGTCGGCCGGGCTCTTCACCACCAACGTGACGTCCCCGGCGCTGCAAGCCAATGCTGTCCATTACTATCGCTTCTACACCACGAACAGCCTGCGCCAGAACCTGGCGCTCTCCTCCTCGGCATTCATGACGGCAGACGTCTGGGTGGAAAAGGCGGCGGACGCTTCGGAACTCGGCCTCGTGCCGGGAGCATTCACGCTGCACCGGCACCCGGACGCCACGAATGGAGCCATTACCGTGCGGTACATCATCGGCGGCTCTGCAAAGCCCGGCACGAATTACGTGAACAACCTTGGCACAAACTTCACCTTTGCCACAGGGGTCTCGCAGACCAACATCATCGTCACGCCGCTGCTGGATGAAGCCTCTACGAGCAACGAAACCGTGGTGCTGACCCTGACGGCAGGCGCGTATTCGGTTGGATCTCCGGGTGCGGCAACCGTAACGGTTTTCAATCTCAGCATGCCAAGCGCACCAACAAACGTATGGATCGGCAGTGGAAACGCCAACCAGACAACGAATTGGAGTCTGGGCCACGCGCCGACCAATACGGAAACCGTATATCTCAGCGGCTATTCCAAGGCTTCCGTGGTCTGGGACAGCACGAACGCAGTCGCCGCCTGGATGCAGACGGCGCAGTATACCGGGACCGTCGCCTTTGCCACCGTCTATCCCAGCAAAGGCGCCTTTACCAATTTCAACATTCTTGGCCACTGTGCCCTAGACGGAGGCCGATGGGCACACCTCGCCAACTCCACCAGCGAATCCAATCGTCTTTCCGTCAGCATAGGTGGCAACCTGGTCCTCGGTAGTAACACCGCCATTACCGTGGACACCTTAGGGTGGAGCCCCAATCTGGGCCAGGGCAAGGGCTCGGTCTCATGGGATGGCGGCAGCTATGGCGGCCTTAGCGGCTACGCCAGCGGAACCACCTATGGCTCGATTCCTGCGCCAACGAATCTGGGCAGCGGCGGCGCGGTCTTCAGCGGCGGCGGCGCGATCCTGCTCAACGTGGCGGGCACGACCACATTGGCCGCTGCCAGTGCGATCTCGGCAAATGGCCAAAGCGGCGCAAATGATGGACCGGGCTCCGGCGGCAGTGTGTTCCTGACGACCGACAGGCTTACCGGGAGCGGGTCTATTACAGCGAACGGCGGCAATCCCACGTCTCAGGCAGGAGGTGGCGGCGGGCGGGTGGCCATCGTCCTGACGGGCGCCGACGCTGACTTCAGCCTCTGGGTCGGCACGAACTCGGCTTATGGCGGTGCCGGAGCTATCACGCCTCCCGCACATGGGGCGGCAGGTACCGTGTACCGGCGAACCGCCGCCGGTGTAGATAGCCTGATTATCGACAATAACGGCCTCGCCTCAATGGATGTCGTAACGACCCTGATGCCGGACGACGTCAACCTCTGCACGTATTCCAACGTGATCGTCCATCACAAGGGCGTTCTGGGAGTGAAAGGAAACACCACACTCGATTTCGGCACGTTCAATCTGCGAACCAATGAGGCAAGCCAATCGTATCTGGTCATTCTCAGCGATACCAATGTGGTGTATCCGTCGGAGTGGACAATAGCCGGTTACACGCTACGGGGCGAAGGCATTACAAAAGCGCTCTCCAATCTGACCATTGCCAGTGATGGCATCCTTACTCACCGGCAGAACGGATCGAACGGAGGACCCCTCTTCCAATTGAACCTCACGATGGCTGGAAATCTGACGATCCTCTCCAACGGTTCGATCAGCGCGTATGCCAAAGGCTATGTTGGGGGACAGGGTCCCGGCGTGAGTGCCATCGGCTGGGATGGCGGGGCTCATGGCGGGCTTCCCTGCTTCGGCGGAGGACAAACCTATGGATCAATTTTTGCGCCGACGAACATCGGCAGCGGCGGCATCTACAGCGGCGGCTACGGTGGCGGTTCGATTCGGCTCACAGTGGCGGGGACCACGACGGTAGCCTCTGCCGGAACCATCGATGCAGGAGGGCTGAATGCGGATAGCCCCGGTTCAGGGGGAAGCGTCTACCTGAGGACTGGGTGGTTGGCAGGAGGGGGTCAAATTCGAGCCCATGGCGGCAATCCCGCCTCAAACGGCGCCAACAGTTCCGGCGGAGGTGGCGGTCGAGTGGCGCTCGTTCTGACAGGCGGAGATTTTGCCACTTGGACCGGAAGCAACTTGGCTTGCGGCGGAGCCTTCGCGTCGGCCAAAGCCGGCGCCGCCGGTACGGTCTATCTGGCGGCAGCCGGAGTTATTTCCGGACACGGGATCGTCCTCATCGATAATGGCAACTCGGCAACGAACGTGAGCTACACCAGTCTGCCGGCGTTCACCAACTCGACCGAAAATCTGGAATGGTCGTACTGGGCGGTGCTGAACAAGGGACGGATCGGCCTGCTTACGAATGCGACCGTCTGGAGTTTGTCCCTGAGCAACAATGCCTATCTGGCACTGGCAGGACAGACGCTGACCGTGAGGAAGCTGGTGCTCACCAATACGGTATGCATGCCTGGAGTCTACGCGGCCAATCAGCTCGGAGCGTTGGTTACGGACAGTGCCGCCGGCCTCGGGAGAGTCGAGGTCCTCGGAGAATTCGAGGGTTCCGTATTCTTCATGCGATGATGCGCTACCCTTCAGCGATTGTTTGGCGCTTTTGCTTTATTTTCTTTTTTAGGTTTCTTAGGGAACCATACATTTTGAGTCTCATAGTCGTGTATGTTTTCGGCAAACCTGATGGCATACCCACATTCCACGATCTTTCTACTGACCGAGAACGCTATTTCTAAGGTCAAGTACACGGATACCATCAATCCCCATCAGGAAGTCTGAAATTCCAATCCGAGTTCCAATCCGAACCTGTATACCCCGTAATCGGGACATTGCTCCCGTCAGAGGAATAAGTTCAATCTCCTGACTGGTCGGCCCTTGATCCTAAAAAGGGGAGTTAAACTAAGAAAGCACCGAAAGACACGAAAGTAAATCATTGCAAATTAATAACTTAGCGACTGGTTTTAATAGTCCGATGGCTTCATCTTTTGGTGAGGTGTTTGCAGGGATTTGCTCCTTGCATATCTAATTCATTACCAATCCTTTTCGTGTATTTCGCGTATTTCGTAGTGGTCTCAGCTTGCGTTTTCAGGTTTATCTTGATCGTAGACCATCCGCAGCTCAAGCCCGACAGGCGCAGAGCGAAGGATGGCGGAGAGGGTGGGATTTGAACCCACGGTACCTTGCGGTACACAGCATTTCCAGTGCTGCGCCTTAGACCACTCGGCCACCTCTCCAAATGTGATAGATTTTAAGCATTTCCAACTTTATGACTCTGTGCCGCTGGCAACACTATTGCGGTGTCACCATTTTGTCACCAAATGCGGAAACCCAAAATGTCGTAATGCTCAAATCGGGCTACAACATAAGGAAACGGAGTTCATCTTGGCAAGCGATTCTTTCGCGGGTTGCGCGTCTGCAATTATTGGCATGATGCAGCGTCGCCGCTTGCGGTGTGTCGCGGGTCGATGCAATCACCGACATAAGTTCAACGGCACGGCGCAAGCACCGACCCTACATAAAACGGAGATGCACCCATTAGTCACCAAGAGTGCCCTCCATCATCACGGAGTGGGTTTTCCAAAGTCAGGATGGTAGGGGCCGACCAACATGGGGGTATTTTGGCGGAACTGGGTAGAGCCCTTAGCAACCAAAAAAGCATTTGCACTGTAGGCAACGCCATGCGCGTAATCCGTGCTGGAATTGACCACCTGCGCGACCAAGGCCGTAATGGCTTTCTCCAGAAGCCCACTCCCACCGGAGTCAGCTTGGGCAAACCCAACACCTTCCCACAGCACCATACCTGATTTCACGTCCACCAGTTTAGCCTCAGCCCTCACTGTAGTCATGCTGCTTAATACAATATAGCGTGTGCCATACTCTTTCACGGTAATATACAGAACGGCATCGGCCCCGATGATCTCCTCAATTTTCTTCAAGGACACCTGTTGCATTTCATTGCCAGAAGGCATCCCGTTCGCTTTGAACAACTGATCCACCACGGCCACTGGGTACACATAGTAGCCCCGTTCAGCGAGAGGCCGCGTCACGGTGGACAGGTAGCCATAGGTTGCCTCGACCGCGGTGCTTTCATTCACCGGTGTTAGCACCAGAATAGAACGAGGACAATGCTGGCGATAATTGGTATAGTCAAACGGCTTTGGGGTGGCACACCCTGCGAGCATGAACATCACAACAGCACACAATCCGATTTTAAGAATCCACATCTTGGTTAATTCCTTTTGAGGTTTGCCAACATCCGATCAACCAAAACGGTCGATTCGGGGAATTGCGCTTTCTCGGCTTCCAAAGCCTGACAGGCTTGATCGGACTTCCCGAGTTGCGAATAAAGCGACCCCAGATACGCATAGAATCCTGGGGGCATTTTAGCCCCTTTTCCCTTTGCCTTAGCGAGATCCGCTTCCATCCTCTCAATTTGGAACTCCGGGGTCGCTTGCCCAGGTTTGGAATAGGTCAGATATACCATTTCCTCATAATTGCCCCAGGAATACAAAGGCGGGGTAGTCCTACACCCGACGAGCCCGCCCGCAATCAACATTAGCCCTATCCACTTCATAATTATTCCTTCCTGGGCTTCCACGAACCTCTTTCGACGCCTTCCACTAACCGATTGACCGCTTCACGAATCGCAAGATCCAACACCTTACCGTTCAATGTTGCGTCGTAGGATGCGGTTCCCCCAAACCCGAGGATCTCGCGATTGCTCAACGTATATTCGCCCGCCCCCTGCACGGAGAACACCACCTCGGAGCTCAAGACGTTGACAATATTCAAGGCCACCTTTGAATAAGCCACTTGGCGCTTGCCACTCCCTAGAATTCCGAATAATTGGCGGTCGCCAACTTCCTTCCGTCCAAACTCAACCACATCTCCCGTGACGGCATAATCGGCCCCTTTGAGTGTTTGCGTCTGGTTCTTTAGCTTCGCTTCACGGGCAATCTCGTCCATGTTTTCGCGATCAACAACGTTAAACCGCCCCGTCTGCTGGAGATGGGACATCAGAATCGTCTTGGCCTGACTTCCAAGTCGATCCGTTCCTTCAGAGAAAATGCCGCGCATATAATTAGACCGATTATCAAATTTACCGATCACCATCGTGGACTTAACCCCTTGATAAAGAGTTCCTGCAGACTCCACCTTCTGAACAGGGAGCGCGTGTTGTGATTCCGTTGCACACCCGCCGAGAGAAGCTATACTGACCGCAAGAAGCGCCTGCCAAGCATGTTTTGCTAAATATTTCATTGTTATGTTTCCTTAATCCAGATTATTTTTACCACGATGACTAATGTCACCTAAATTAAACTAAATTTTTATTTAACTAAAAAAAATAAAGCAATACCAGCTTGAAAAAAACACAGGCAACTCCCGTGCACCCTGCTGGTGGCGATTCCGGCCCGTACGGGCCCGGGAGATTATCCGATCGTACTCGACGCTCCCGACCGCTCTCCACTCGTTCGCGGGAGCCATGCCTGGTCAAGTGCCGACGGCGCCAGCTCGTCCGCGCACACCGTCGTTAATGGAACCTTCCGAATCGATGCGCGTCAGGCGTCCCTATATCGGTTATCTAAAATCCTGGCCCCACTTTTTCTTCATATACGATAGACTTTTACAAAATGATCTTGGTGATCATCGTGCAGGGGAATGTGCCCGTCTGGCTGTTCAACTTCATCCACTAGGACACTTGCTTTCCGGTCGGCAGGCGTTTTTTCTTGATTCACTTCAATATGATAAAAGGTATCCCGATAGCGGTAATGGATCCGGTACGATTCCCATCCCGCCGTGGGTAAACGCGGCGTCAGCGTTAAATAATCGTTGTGCCATTCGAGGCCCAGCAGAGTTTCCAAGGCAAGCCGGTACATCCACGCTGCTGACCCCGTATACCAAGTCCAGCCACCGCGGCCAACATGAGGCGGGGCCGAATAGACATCAGCCGACATGACATACGGCTCAACCTTATATCGCTGCGCACCCTCAGGAGTATCGCTGTGCCGAATGGGATTGAGCATACGGAATAACTCCCATGCCTTTTCGTAGTCACCCAGCTGGGCGATGGCCATAACGGACCACACCGCGCCATGAGTGTATTGCCCGCCGTTCTCACGCATACCCGGCGGATACCCCTTGATATATCCCGGATCATGAGGGGTTTTGTCAAAGGGCGGCGTAAAGAGAAGGACCAACCCGTCATCGCTCTTGACCAGGTGTTTTTGCATGGACTGCATGGCCTGACTTGCGCGCAGTGGCGTAGCGGCACCTGAAAGCACGGCCCAACTCTGGCTAAGGGAATCGATTCGACACTCGTCAGCCGCCGCAGAACCCAGCGGCGTTCCATCATCATAAAACGCGCGCAGGTACCAGGCGCCATCCCAGGCGGCGGCCTCGGTGCGAGCACGCAAGGCTTCCGCCTCGTTTTTGCAAACCAGCTCAAAGGCGGCATCGTTACGCAGGTGCGCAACCTCGGCAAACTGCATGAGCGTGTCAAAGAGGAACCAGGCGAGCCATACGCTCTCGCCTTTGCCCTCGGCGCCAATCCGGTTCATTCCATCATTCCAATCGCCACAGCCGATGAGCGGCAGGCCGTGGGCCCCAAAACGTAGGGCGTGGCGCAGGCCCCTTACGCAATGCTCATAGAGAGTCCCCTGCTCCGCCGAATGCATCTGCGTTTCATAATACGCCTCCTCCTGAGCGCCCACGGGGCGACCTTCAAGAAAGGGACTCATTTCATCGAGGATCCCGGTATCACCGGTCGCCTTCAGATAACGCGCGGCGATATTAGGCAACCAGAGATAGTCGTCCGAGAAGTGGGTACGAACGCCCGCCCCGCCCGGAGGATGCCACCAATGCTGAACATCGCCTTCCTTGAACTGGTGCGAGGCGCAGCGCAGCAATTGCTCACGCAGAATCCAAGGCGTCGTATGAATCAGCGAGGCTGCATCCTGAAGCTGATCGCGGAAGCCGTAGGCACCACCCGACTGGTAATATCCACTCCGTCCCCAAATGCGACAGGAGAGGATTTGATAAGGAAGCCACCCATTGAGCAGAACGTTCATGTCATTCTCGGGGGTTTCCACATAGACCGCGCCAAGGGTGTGATTCCAGTGGGCCCACACAGCCTCAAGCGCGGTCCGTGCGCCCGCAGAGCCTCTGAAGCGCCCCAGACAGGCATGGGCCTCATCGGTGGAACGGCCCGCACCGAGAGTGAACACGATCTCTCGCGTTTGCCCATCATCGAGGACCATGGGCGCCTGTAACCCGGCGCCGGGGTCGAACCCGGCACCCGTGGCGTTGGACAGCCGTGAACGCCGCAGTGCCGCAGGGGAGGCTAGAGATCCGTTACGCCCAATAAACTCGGCCCGACTGCCTGTGACAGAAATATCCGGCTCGCTGCATCCGGCAAACACGACGCGGTCGGAGAATTCGCGACTGTAAGCATTGCGTGCGAAGATCGCTCCGGTTTGAGGATCCTTTTCGGTCACAATGTGCATCAGGTTGGAATGGCGCCACTCGCCTAACACGAGCTCAAAAAAGCCCAACGCCGAGAGCCGCCGGGTGCGCCCGGAATGGTTGCGCACCTTCACCACGCAGAATTTCACAGGAGCATCGATGGCCACATAGACCCACGCTTCCGTTGAAATCCCCTCTTCGTCGTGTTCGAACACACTGTAACCAAATCCGTGCCGGCAGACGTATCCGGTGCGACCCGGCGCAGGTCGGGCCATAAGGGACCAGAAACGCCCCGTGTCTTCATCACGCAAATAGAATGCCTCGCCACTGCAATCGGTGACGGGATCGTTATTCCACGGCGTAATCCGGTACTCATGAGCGTTGTCCACCCAAGTATACATGCCGCCACTTTCGCTCACCACGGTGCCAATATAGGGACTGGCGATGACGTTGCACCACGGTGCTGGCGTAGCATCACCTTTTTCAAGCGAGATCAGGTATTCGCGGCCATCCGGCGTAAACCCGCCCTGCCCGTTCGCGAAGATTAAATCCCGCACAGGCAGAGGCGCCACCGGATCCGTCGGCGCCTCTTTTTGCGTGGCGCGAAGCGGTGGGGGCAGCCGGCGCGGGACCAGCCGGCGGTCCACCTGTTCCTGCAAGGTTTCCGCCGTATCGGTCAGAATGACCCGCGCAACCGTCTGCAGGAGAATGACATCCTCGTCGGACAGGCTTTCAATCCGGCGGACAAAAACGCCTCCCGGTTTATCGATCCACTCGGCATCGGGTCCGGTCGCGATATGGGCCATGATCTGGTCATTCAGCGTAGCGCGGTAACCCGAATAATCATCATTCACGATAACCAGATCTGTGGAGAGTCCCTTCATGCGCCAGTAGACATGGGCTCGCAGAGCGTCAACGACCCAGTCCATGCGCTCGAGATTCCCTATTCTCAAGAGCATGATCGGCAAATCTCCCGAGATCCCGAACCGCCACAGCCCCTGCTGCCCCAACCGGTTCTGTGCGATCAGACTAGGCGTGGCGCGATGCCCTGCATGGGCATACAGCATCGAGCCAGCCAGGCGCCCGTAAACCTGTGTTTCAGCTTCCGTGACATTGAGCGACTTAAGAACGATCTGGCTATGGGTCCACGACATGTCAAAAGCCCGGTCCACAAAATGCCGGTCGCGGTACTTGTCCACGAGCGCCAGTGCCCCCTCGCGGGTTTCCGCCATGCCCGTAATAACGTGCACCCCAACCGCGCTATCTGCGGGGATGGAAATGGATTGGCGAATGGCCACAACCGGATCCAACACCGCACCCTCATGGTTCCCTAGCGTAACCGAGCGGCCAGCAGAGCCATCCATGGCCGCCGGGGTGGCCGCCGTGCGGCCACGCCCGATAAAACGGACCCGATCGGTTTCGAACGACGGTAGGTCGGGCGCACCTGGCACCACGAGTAAATGGAACATCCAGGGTGTGGGGTCGGAAGGCGTCCGCTTCCGACGCGAGCACAATATCGCCTGCCGGTCTGGCAAAATCTCAGTTTCGACAAAGAGCTTATTGAACGCCGGGTGGGCCAGATCGGTGTTATGCGGTGCGAGAACCACTTCCGAAAAGCTGGTGACTTCCAGCTGTCGCGATTGTCGAGACAAATTGCTAAGGGTAATACGCCGAACCTCAACATCGTCCTCGGGTGAAACACAAATTTCGGTATGGGACTCAATCTGGTTATCCCTCCGCCGGAATTCCGTCCGGCCTTGCGTAAAAATGGCTTCATAGTGCTCACTCGATTGCCGGATCGGTTGAAACGCGACTGACCAGATATTTGCGGTGTCCACATCGCGCACATAGACGAACGCCCCCCAAGCATCACAGGTAGCATCCTCGTGCCAGCGGGTGACATCTAGGTTACGCCACCGGCTGTATCCGCCGCCCGTATGAGTCACCATGACATGGTAGTTCCCGTTGGACAGCAAATGGACTTCAGGAGATGGGGTGTAGGGATTAGGGAAGATGCGCATCAGGGAAGCAGCGTCAACGGCCGTAAGCTCAGCGCTCGAGCGCATTTCGTGTTCATGGGGAATAGGCATGGGAGCTGTCTGCGGCACACGCTCCTGTAGCAGCAACTCCGTGGCACGCACCGCGGGTTCAGCCATAAACCGTCGAACCATCGGCGCCTGCAGCAACACGTGTGAGAGTGCGACCAAGCTCATTCCCTGATGATGAGTCATGAAGGAATGCACCACGGCGCGGGATTTGCCACGGGGGACGCGTGAGGGCGTGTAGTCCACCGCCTCATACATGCCAAACGTCCCGAGCGCCTCCTCACGCGTTACCAACCGCTGGAGATTCTTGCAGGCTTCATGAGGCTCAAAAATAAGCGAGAGCACGGTGGCATAGGGCGCCACCACCAGATCACCTGACAAGCCGCGTTGGAGCCCCAGGCCGGGAACACCAAAAGCCCGGTACTGATAAACGTGGTGGGCATCCCGGGCGTTGTAGCAGGATTCTGAAATGCCCCAGGGGATGTTCTGCTGCCGGCCATAATGGATCTGGCGCGCGATCACGCCACGACAGGTTTGCTCCAACAGGGTGTTAGGGTAATGGGCCATCAGCAGGGCTGGCATGAGATACTCGAACATCGAGCCGCTCCACGAGACAAGCGTCGGTGCCCCATCGTAGCCTGTCAGCAGTCGCCCCAGCGCGAACCAGTGGTCAGGTGACACCTGCTCGCTACTCACAATCAGAAAGCTGGCGAGCCGCGACTCTGAGGCCAGCAGATCATAGCATCCCGGGTCGAGCCGCCGGGCGGTGACATCGAACCCGATGCTCAGGAGACGGCGCGACGCATGATAGAGAAACCGGAAATCCATGATGGTCTCAAACTCTTCGCAACGCGAGGCCAACCGCTCGAGTTCTTGAATTCTGGCAATGGCGTGGTGCCTGTCGTTTACAGGCCAGCCGTTATCAGGATTTGCCAGTTCCGCCAGCGTGGGTACCGGGCGTGCGGCGTTTTCAAGCGACAAGATGAATTCCATGTCTTCGAAATGGTCATCGCATTGTTCCACGACCGCCTGTGCCCAATCCTTGACATTTTGCTCGGAAGCGCTTACGGCGGCCTGTAACGTCAGGGCCAGAGCACGCAGTTTCGTTAAGATCGAGCGGGCTTCTACGCAGGAGGCGGGCGGAGCCACCAGAAGCGCATCGGTATCATGCAAAATCTGCTGGAGGTTCGGGGCGCCTCGCAACTTAGTTTCCTCACGCAGGAGCGCTAGTGTGTCCTGGAGGCCGCGCTGGAACGTCGGGGAAAGCACCGGTTGCCGACTGAGCTCGCGTAGTCCCACGTGCAACGCGATGAACGCACCGAGTAGATTTCCACTGTCAACGCTGGAGACATACTGTGGGTTCAGGGGGAGCATGGTTCGCGTATCGTACCAATTGTAGAAATGTCCTTGATAGCGTTCCAGACGGTCCAGGGCGCTGAGCATGTGTTCGGTACGGTTCAGCATCTTACGTGTCGAGATATAACCAAAATCCAGAGCGGACAGGTTGGCCAATAGGGCAAGCCCTATATTCGTAGGCGAGGTACGTGAGGCGATTTGCCGGCTTGGTGTCTCCTGCACATTGTCCGGCGGCAGCCAATTTTCCGACTCTCCTACAAACTCTTCAAAGTAACGCCAGGTTCGTCGTGAAAGAATGCGTAACATCCACCACTGCTCCTTGCTCAGTTCCGGTGCAGCGGTCTGAAGCGGGCGGCTGATCCACCATGCCACAAGGGGCGAACACAGCCAGAGCACTAGAAGGGGAAGGCTGGCAACAGAGGAGTCCGCTGGCGTCTGTAATAGCCAAAGGCTTGCCACAACGGCGAACAAGGGGGCGGGCCACATTTCAGCGGCAAACCCAGCCAGCGAGTGGCGCGCATTACGCCGCCGGTATTGACGTAGATGCCAAATCAGAAGACCCCTCCGAGTAAAACACATCCTAACCGCCGACTGGAAGATGGCGTCCACCATGATTAGTGCTTCATAGGGAAGGAAAACCAAGGCTAGGAAGGGGCCTGCCAGATTGGTGCCGATCATGTGCCCCGTGGCACGCAGGTGGAGACGCCAGCGACACTCGCGCGGCTTTCGCAGAAAATGCGTCATAGACCTAAGGATTCCGCTCAGGAACAGGATGGCAACGGCAAAAAGGGTCACGGCCACGGGCGATAGAGGACTCAGCCACCAGCCCACCACAAGCCAAGTCAGTAAGGCGGGAGCAAACAGGCTGCGGCGCATATTATCGAATATTTTCCAGTGTGTCAGGGCGCTCAACGGATTCGGCCCGCGTGCGTGATTGCCAACGGGGGGGCGCGGAAAAAGCCAGTGGGCAATCTGCCAATCGCCTCGTACCCAGCGGTGCTGACGACTGATGTCCTCCAGATACGAAGAGGGAAAATTTTCGAAGACTTCCACGCCGCTCACCAAGGCCGAACGGGCAAAACCACTCTCCAGCAAATCGTGGCTAAGAATGAGATTGTCAGGAAAACGCCCGTCAAGGGCCTGTTGAAACGCATCTACATCATAGATGCCCTTACCCACGTATGAGCCTTCGCTGAAAAGGTCCTGATAGACATCCGAGACCTCGCGTGTATAGGGGTCAATGCCTACCTCCCCGGCGAACAAGCGCGCAAAACGGCTGCGCGTGGCGGAGGCCAGTTGAATCGAGGCGCGCGGCTGAAGAATGGCGTACCCCTCGACAACCCGGCCACGGGTCGCATCGAAGCGGGGCCGGTTCAAGGGATGCGCCAGGGTTCCAATCAGCCGATGCGCCGCCCCACGGGGGAGTTTCGTGTCTGCATCCAAGGTAATCACAAATTTGATCGAAGTCAGTATGGCTAGGTCGCCCACGATGTCACTGAAGGCAGCGGCCGGTCCTCCCCGCAGGAGGGCATTGAGCTGTTCGAGTTTGCCGCGCTTGCGTTCATAGCCCATCCATCGATGTTCATAAGCATTCCAGACCCGCGGGCGATGAAACAAGTAGAAAGGAGGGCGCACGGATTCCCCTCCATGACGGGTATTCAAGGACTCAACGCCTTCCCGTGCGAACCGGAGCAGGTCTTGGTCGCCAGGCAAGGTCTCCTCGTCCGCATCTACAAAATCGGTCATCAAGGCAAAGCAGAGGTGGGGATCCCGGTTACCAAGATAGTGGATCTCCAGGGATTCCAATAACCCGGAGAGTCCCGCTTGGTCCTGCATCAGGCAGGGAACCACGACCAAGGTCTTATGGTCTAAAGGAATGGATTTGGAATAATCAAGTCGCGCCAGGGGGCGCGGCGGAACCAGAAGCGTCACCAGAAAATTGACGAGGGTAACGGATAATGCGGAGGAGACTAGGATCGCCGCAAGCAATAAAAGCCAAAATAGAGGTTCGTTCGTTTCAAGGCTTCCAAACCAAGGCAGAACCGAGGCCGTCAAAGCGGCCGTACCTAAGAAGATGGCTCCCAGATAGAGCGGAAGCGCACCACATTGGCATCGTTCGCAAAAGGCCTTTCGCGGGGACCAGCGGCAACCCACCTTACGCCGCAGTTGCGCCAGACCGCGATCGACGAGATAATACCCCACGTGGGAGGCACGCGTAGGGATGCTACCGAAGGGGGTGGCCTCCAGCGCCAAGTCTAGCGCCGCATGGGCTACGAAAACTTCATCTTGTCGGCTATGCACAGCGATATCTTCGATGACATGCCGGTACCGATCCCGCGTTTCGAAGTCCTGAGAGGCATAGGCGCTGGCAGGGTCATCGCGTAGCGTTTGGTCCACAACGCTCAGGGTTTCGACAAATTCCTTCCAATCCATGGCTCCGAGGAATCTCAGGCTCCCGATGCTATTGGCGATGGAAATCTGCTCCTCTGCCTGGGCATGGCTGTCAGCCTGTAAGAGCTGGGACTCGGTCTGGTTTTCCTCTGCCAACGCATGCTCCACCCAATTGAGGACAAAAGCCACCGTGGCCCCCTGCCCCCGCAGACGTCCGCAGAATTCTTCCAGGAAGGGTGCCGAGAGTGAGGGGTGTTCATCAGCGAACGCGGCAAGCTCCTGTAGCAAGTGCTTGGGTTCTGTGCTGGCAGTGGCGAGCATGCGCTCGGCCCAGGCAATACCGTCATCCCGTTCGAGCCGCCGGTAGGTAATGCGGGCAGACACCCGGCGCAGGTTTTCAATCAGCCCTAGTCTCAGCGTGATCGGGAACGCCCACAATTCGCCCAATTTTAATGGCGTTACAGTTTGATAGGCTCTAACAAAGCCCATCGTGTTTTCGGCATCCAGCCGGCCGTCAAGATGCGAGATCAGGTCGACCGCCATGTGATATACGCGGGGAAACCCGGCCATGGGGCCAGACATCAAACGCGGTAGCCGGCGACTGTACGTACTAGGTAAATGCAACCGGGCTAAACGAATCTGCTGTTCAATGAGGTAAAAATTGTCGAGCAACCATTCCGCTGCGGGGGCAAGACGGCGTCCCTGTGATGACGCAGCGCTCACAACAGCTTGTGATTCACGCAGCACGCGCGCATTTTCCGCCAGTCGCGGCAGAAGCCGGTCAGCGGAGCGGCAAACGCCAACCGTATCCTGCCGGGCCGCTTCTTCGGCATGCTTCGCCAATTGATCAATGCTAAGCAACTCTGAACGCAGCGGTTCTTCTTCCAAATGCGGCCGCTTTACAGAAAGAAAACCGGAAACGAGAGGAGCAGTACGCCAAGAGCGACCTAAAACAATATTTTTCTCCAAAAATCGAAGCTTCAACATATAAATGAGGGTGTCACAAGGCTGATAATAAAGGCAAGAAAGAAGGACTAAAAAGAATCACATTAGATAAATGTTCTCTGAAACTATATGATCACGAGGTTCCCGCCCGTTGGTGCCGGACCAACCGCTAAAATCCGCCCCCGTGCCGGTCAGGGCCATCGCCATACGTCCGCCTCTACCACCACCGCTGAGATTCCCGTTAGGTCCCGCACCTCCTTTGGCTCCTCCTAACCCGGCATAGCAGGAACCAAGTCTTAATCGTAATCGTAATCATAATCGTAATCAACTTCCCCGGAAAGAATTACGATTATGATTATGATTATGATTACGATTACGAACAAATCCTTACCAATACTCGATTGATTCAAGTCGTAAGGCACTAAATCCAGACTTCCTGATCTCGCTAAAGACGCATTGAGTTCTTGAGTGTGCCAGGACTCTCTTTTGAGACATTTCTTAACCGACTCTGCGGGAGAGTGTTACATGTTTGAAGACAATTCTTTCTTGGCACTTTCTGGTGTTGTTGGCGGCCTTCGGCGGTGGTCACGTCGAGCTTCTCGTCGTTGAACCAGCCGTTCGTATTTTTCGGCCAGCCTTTTGCGGACTCCGCGATAAACAGCGTGCCGATCGGTCGCCGGTCGGTCCAGGTGTAGGTCAACGGATACGCCCGGCCAAACGCGCCGTACGCATCAGCGGCTTCCGTCAGCACATTCGCCGTGACGGGTCGGAAGCGCAACGCCACATGCACCGTTGCCGCGCCACCTGCCGTCACAACCCACCGGTCGCCGGTCGCCGTTTTCAGCCGCTGGACGCCGGTCTCCCACGTGGGATCGAGATCAACAAATACGTCTGCGTGACCGTCGTGCCGGCGACGCGCGTGCTCGTAGGCTTGTCGGCGAACTTGCCGGGTTGCTTCTCCCCATTCAGCATCGCCGCTGCGCCGCCGGTAAAACCCACGGCGCCTGTGCCCGTCGGGGCACAGTACTCGACGCCCCGGTATTTTAATGACTGCAACCCCAGCTCGTTCACCGCGATCTGCAAGGCTTCGTCCGCCAAGGAACTCATCGCCAGCGCACTCGTCGCCAACAGTGCCAATAATAAGATTCTCATAGTTACTCCTTTCGTCGTCAGTTAGTGCCCGTAAAAAATGGCTCTTAAGATAAGGCTCCCTAGGGTCGAGACCCACCCCCCGCTTCGCGTGCCCCTCCGAAGAGGGGATCCAGATTGAGATCCAATCTCTTATGATTGATCCCCTCCTTGGAGGGGTTAGGGGTGGGTGACTATGGGTTTGTTCATGTTATTTGTTAACGCGCCCGTAGGCGCCTAATTGATTATGAACATCGTGCCTTGAAATACCACAATGACCTTGCCGCTGCTGCCGGTGTCGGTCAGCCGGCTGATGGGCGTGTCATGTGGCCCATAGTTCCCGTGTCGGGCGGCTTGATTCGTGACCGTCAGCGACTTGACTGTCAGCGTGTAGTTGGCAAGTTCGAGCACTCCGTTGGTGCTCAGACTCAGGCTTTCAACGGCCGTGTTGGTAACCAGCCCCATACGGGCATTGTTGGTGGTCACCCAAGCGGTCTTGCCGAGCATTTCGGCGGAGTTGCCGAATGCGGGCAAACTGGTAAACGTCGCATTCGTGGCCACCGTCCCATTGTTCACGATAACCGTACCCGCTCCGGCGAGGTTGGCCGCCGCCTGGCGATACACCGTACCTGCCGCCGACATGACCGACCCCGTGCCAAAGGCTGTGTTGGCGCCAGTCCAGGAAGTAAAATCCGCCCCCGAGCCGGTCAGAACGATCGCCACACGCCCACCGCTACCGCCACCGCTGAGATTCCCGCCAGGTCCCGCCCCCCCGTTCGCCCGAAGTGTCCCGTTCCCTGTCAACCAGCCTGTGGTTAGAGAGACGCTGCCGCCCGATCCGCCTCCATTGCCCCCGCTGCTTCCACCGTTGGCGGAGAGCGTACCTGCGGAAGCCACCGTCGTGGTTCCTGCCACCGTCAGCAGAATGGCACCGCCCCCGGCACTAGCCCCGTTGGCGTCCCCACCCCCACTTCCCAGATTCGTCGGCGCGATAATGGAGCCATAGGTGTTCGTGTTGATTACAATCGGGTCGAGTACACTTCCGCTAAAACCACGCGCTGCCTGGCCGCCATAGGCGGCACCCATCCCGGTGTTCGCGTTCGCCCCCGGGCCCTTTAAGAAAAGGTAGCCGAGCTTATCCGCGTTGATCGTGCCATTCGACAGCACCGTCAAGTTCCCCGAAATGGCCAGGTTCACCTTGTAGGTCTCCGCCGTGGAGTTCTGGTACTGCGAGATCACCCCATTGGTCCCGATCGTCAGATTGACGAGTTTGTTCGGCGTGATGGCGTTTGGATACAACGTGTAATCGTTAACGATCCAGTTGGTCGGATAGGTCACATTGGCGTCGCCGTTAATGGCGATGGCCGATTTGGTAGGGCCATATACCGTCAGGTTAAGCGTATTGAAATCGAGTGTCGTATCCCCATTGACGCCCAGACTGCCCTTGTTGCGGATCACCACGTTCGAAAAACTGTTGAGATTCACGGCATTCGTCAGCAACGTCGAGAACTGACCATAAGCGCTGGCGCCGTTATTATCGATGAGCAACGTGTCCACGCCCGCCTGGGTCTTGCGATACACGGTGCCTGCTGCCGACACGACCGCCCCCGTGCCAAAGGCTGTATTGGTGCCGGTCCAGGAGGTAAAGTCCGCTCCCGTGCCGGTCAGGATGAGCGCCACACGCCCGCCACTACCGCCACCACTGGCATTCCCGCCAGGTCCCGAACCTCCATTGGCCCGGAGCGTCCCGTTCCCTGTCAGCCAGCCCGTAGTCAAAAAGACGCTGCCGCCCGAGCCGCCTCCATTGCTACCGCTGCTTCCTCCGTTGGCAGAGATCGTGCCAGCAGAAGCCACCGTCGTGGTTCCCGCCACCGTCAGCAGAATGGCGCCGCCCCCGGCGGCGCCCCCACCCCCACTACCCAGATTCGCTGGCGCGATAATGGAGCCATAGGTTTTCGCGTTAAGAGCGAGACTGGCGCCCCCCCCTGACATGCCGCCATAAGCACCGCCAATCGTTCCCGATCCCGCCCCGGGCCCCACCGCTGCGGAAAAGCCACGTTCATTCGCCGAAATTGTCACGTTGGAGACCAGCAGGTTACCACCCACGGTCACACGCAGGAGATTCGTTTGCCCGGCAGCATAGACCGAATGGAACCAGGTTCCGCCATTGAGGGCCACATCGCCGCTCACCGTGAAGTTGGTGAACCCGGTGGGGCCTTGCACCGTCTGCACCGTTACGGTGGCCGTGTAACCGGCAGCCTGGGTCCACGAGGCCACGTTCGACGGCATGGAGGAACTCCATGTCAGGTTGCTTGTGCCGGACGCCACGATGATCACGTCCGCTGTCGAAGATGGCGTTGTATCCCACGTTCCGTTGCTTTGCCATGTGCAGGTGGCGGCTTCCGCAGAACAGGCCACTAAGACGCCAAGTGCTAGAACGATCCGAAACCCCAAGACAGCCGCATGTAATAGACGCTCAATGCTCATAAGTCCCCCCTTTTTCTGTCGGAAATAATAGCAGTTCCCTTGTTCGGGCACAATCCCAAACACAACCGTGCCAGGAACCCCATTCGACTTGCCCCCTAAACCGCCGACGACATTCGTCATGATCGTCGCGTCATCCCCGCCCAATTCACGGTTTGCTCATTGTGATCATCTGATTGAGGCACTTTATCAAATAGATGGCATCGAGATCAAAAGGAAACCCCAGGCCCTAAAACCTCGCCTAAGAAACTGGAGGTTTTCCTGAAATCCCTACAGTACCCTTTATTCACGCGGCGGGGGGGGCGCCGCCCCCCCCAAAAAAAAAAAAAAAAGAGGGGGTGGGGTTGATTGGGGGGGGGGGGGGGGGCGGGGCCCGCG
>JBBQNS010000069.1:0-20535 GCA_038330175.1 Kiritimatiellia bacterium | reverse complement strand
TCCCGCCCGAACCCGCCTGCCGTCAAGAACTCTCAGATTGCCGAAACACTGATTTCGGGTGCCCCCCCGTGTCTTGCGCACACTTGCCTATTTGCTTCACTCGCTCTAACCAGCCTCCAGCCTCGTGAGTTGGAACCGTTGATACCGTGACCCTAAGTTTGACAGTCCTTTCCAAAAAAGGTAATGGGTTCATTCATGTAATCTCCGATAGAAAGTTGAGGAAATATGGCCACGGAAGATGCGAACAAAAATGGGCGTGATGTTTCGATTGTGCTCTGCGGGCAAGCAGGGCAAGGAATCCAGACTGTGGAGAAACTCCTGACGGGAATTCTCAAATCCAATGGATACCACATCTTCTCCACCAAAGAAGTTATGTCGCGTGTGAGAGGGGGGATGAATTCAACCCAAATCAGGGTCTCCGATAATCAAGTGGATTCCCCGGTTAACCGGATCGACATTCTCGTGCCCTTGGATAAGGGAAGCATCACCCATGTAAGTTGCCGGATTACTCCAGATACCGTGATTCTTGGCGAGAAGGACGTCTGTGCGGCAGAACTTAAGGAGGGGCATCGGCTTTACGACATTCCCTTCACAAAACTGGCAACGGAATTAGGCAACAAAATCTACGCCAACGCTGTCGCGGTCGGCTCCGTGCTAAGCTTGCTGGGTCTGGAGCTCGAACCCAACCTTGATTTTATTAAGAAAATCTTTGCTGGCAAAGATGAGAGTATTATCAGCAAAAACTTGTTGGCCGTAAGAAAAGGCTACGAAGGGGTGGGGTCCTCCGCACCCGGTAAGTTGTTGGCTGGCTTTAAGCGTGATGTACAAATAAAAAACCATGTCCTGCTCTCGGGTTCTGAAGCGATCGGGCTTGGAGCGCTTGCTGGTGGGTGTAATTTTATCGCGTCGTACCCGATGTCACCTGGGACGGGCGTTCTTTCGTTCCTCGCTCAAAAAGGAAGCCGCTTTGGGATGGTCGTCGAGCAATCCGAGGATGAAATAGCGGCGATCAACATGGCGATCGGGGCGTGGTACGCGGGGGCTCGCGCTATGGTGACGACTTCCGGAGGAGGTTTCGCGCTCATGACGGAAGGGCTGAGCCTGGCGGGGATGATCGAATCGCCACTGGTCATTCATCTGGCTCAAAGGCCGGGCCCGGCAACGGGACTTCCTACGAGGACGGAACAAGGCGATCTGGAATTCGCGCTCTATTCAGGGCATGGTGAATTCCTTCGGGTCATTTTTGCACCGGGAACACTCGAGGAGGCCTTTCTGCTGACACAGAAGGCCTTCAATATTGCCGACAAATATCAAATTCCGGTATTCGTGCTCTCGGACGAGTATCTCCTCGACTCCTATTATAATACGCCGGAATTCAATCTGGATGGACTCAAAATCGATAAACATTTTATCAGGACCTCAAAGGACTACCGGCGTTACGATTTTTCAGATAGTGGGATTTCTCCGAGGGGTATCCCTGGATTCGGTGGCGGCCTAGTCTGCGTCGATAGCGACGAACATGACCAGGAAGGCCGGATTACAGAGGACTGCGAGATACGGACACGGATGGTTGATAAACGATTAGGGAAAATGGCGGGATACAAAACGGATGCCGTTGCTCCGAAGCTTTACGGCCCCGAGTGTTACAAAAAACTGATCCTTTGCTGGGGATCAACTTTGTGTGCCGTCCGCAGTGCGTTGAAAAGCCTGGGCACGGATGACGTCGCCATCTTACATTTCAGCCAAGTCTATCCCCTAGACAAAGACACCATTGCCGAATATATGAGAAAAGCCGAAATTTCTGTTTTGGTTGAAGGAAATGCAACCGGCCAGTTCGCTAGGATCCTTAAGAATTACGCAGGCGTCGAGCCCACAGCACGCATTCTGAGGTATAACGGATTGAGTTTTGCGTCGGACGAATTGGCCGTGGAAATGAACTTATTACTGAAGGGGGCGACATGAGCAAATTTGATGTAAAGGATTGCGATATTGCCTGGTGTCCCGGGTGCGGGAATTTTGGGATATTGAATGTCGTGAAGAAGGCGCTGGAGGAGCTCGAGGTTGAAGCGGAAAAAATGGTTTTGGTTTCCGGCATCGGGCAGGCCGCTAAAGTTCCCCAATATGTCAGATCGAATTTTTTTAATGGGCTCCATGGCAGGGCGTTGCCAGCGGCCACGGCGATCAAGGCGAGTAATCCCTCCCTGCTGGTAATCGCTGAAAGTGGCGAAGGCGATACGTATGGCGAAGGCGGAAACCATTTTATCCACACGATCCGGCGCAATCCCGACATCACTAATATCGTCCACAACAACATGGTTTATGGGCTGACAAAAGGCCAGGCCTCGCCGACAAGTCAACCGGGCTTCAAGACGCCGGTTCAGGTCGCTGGTGTATTTCTTGAACCTTTCAATCCTCTGGCCGTGGCCCTCGCTCTGGACGCAGGCTTCGTGGCAAGGGTTTTCATCGGAGATCCAGAGAAAACAAAAGAAGTCATCAAAAAAGCCATTTTACACAAAGGCTATGCGTTGGTAGATGTTCTACAGCCTTGCGTAACCTTCAACAAACTGAACACCTACACATGGTTCCGTGAGAATACCTACAACCTAGACGAATCCTATGATAGCAGTGACCGGTGCATGGCATTCAAAAAGGTAACCGAAACCGGCAAGCTGCCTCTTGGTGTTTTTTATGCCAGAGAGGGTAAGGCCACGTTCGAAGACAATGTCAGGAATCTCGGCCAAGCCATGCTCCCTCTGCATAATCAGGAGACGGACATAGCCAAACTCCGCCAATTAATTATGGAATATAAATAAGGCGCTCTAATCCTCAAAAAACGATGTTTCCATCGATCTTGCTTTTCTGCGTGATAAAACGAGTCGTTGTCGGTTGGCATTAAGCTGTATCCAATGGGTGCAGCATTAAGGAGTGAATGAGGGATATGAGCACTAGCGAACTGGATTATACGATTGAGCCCCAGATTATTCAGCATGGTTACGATCGTAAGACGTGTTGGGTTCAAACGCGGGCAGGGGTGATTCCTCCGAGCCTGGGCGTGGTGACAACGCAGAAATTGCGTATCAGCGGAAGTGATGTGTTTTCTGGTATTTGCTCCTTGCGCAGTGAGGATGGGGGAAAGACGTGGGCGCCGCCGCTGTCGCAGCCTGGACTGATGCGCCGGGCGGTGGGTGATGGTGTGGAGGATTGCCCGTGTGATGGAACCCCAACGTGGCATGCTAAATCAGGAAAATTATTGCTCACCGGGCATTTGGCACGTTACAAGAACGATGAAATTATCAGTCACGGGCCACGCCCGCGGTCGACCTACTTCAGCGTCTATGACGCGGGGACGGGTCTATGGTCCGATT
Organism: Kiritimatiellia bacterium; assembly: GCA_038330175.1. GTDB lineage: Bacteria > Verrucomicrobiota > Kiritimatiellia > CAIKKV01 > CAITUY01 > JAABPW01. Next base: position 17,170 of record JBBQNS010000069.1, on the reverse strand, counting down.
GGCGAGTTTTAGAAATGCCTGCTGCCGATCCGGCTGCATTCTGCTCTGGGGCCGGCTGTGTACAGCGTTATGATTTGCCGAATGGCGATATCTTATTACCAACCTATTATATTCAGAAAGATGACACGACGCACTGTTTTCGGGTTTCGGTCATGCGGTGTGAATTTGATGGGACGACCTTGAAATTCATCGAGCGGGGAGCGGATGTGGTTTTCCCCGAGCCCCGTGGCGTGTACGAACCTTCGCTAACCTGCTTTAATGGTCGGTTTTATATGACGCTCCGGAATGACACATGCGGGTATGTGACCGTGAGTCAGGATGGGATGAATTTTGGCCCCTTGAAAGTGTGGGCCTTTGATGATGGCGCCGAGATTGGAAATTACAATACGCAGCAACATTGGGTGACGCACATTGATGGGCTGTTTTTGGTATACACGCGGCGTGGGGCGAATAATGACCATGTGTTCCGGCATCGGGCGCCGCTTTTTATGGCACAGGTGGATCCAGAGCGGCTGTGTCTGATCAGGGCCAGTGAGCGGATTGTCGTCCCTGAACGTGGTGCCCGTTTGGGGAATTTTGGTGTTTGTACCGTTTCGCCGGAAGAGACGTGGGTGACGGTAAGCGAGTGGATGCAAACCACGGGTTCCGATGACTGTGATTGTACCGTGTGTGAGCGATATGGCAGTGATAATGCCCTGTACATCTCTAGAATTCGTTGGAATCGTCCGAACCTTCTGGTGCCGACGGGTGGCTGATCAAGCCCAAGAAAATCGCCAAAATAGATCGAAAGTGCATACTTTAGAATGCACTTTTTATTCTGTGTGCGCGTGTTACAGAATGCAGTTTGTGACTGGCTCGTGAAAATGCGCATAGCCGCTGAAGACTGTAAATATAGCCTTTTGGGTTTTAAGCCACTTTTTCTTGTGTTGGCATATCTCGTGCTATATATTTGGCACGTTCTCAAATCGGCAGGGGAGACCCCTGTGAATTGTGGCCGTTCAGAGATAAGCGTTAGCATGGGTCGGTTCAGAATGAAGGCCTTGCGTTTGAAAGTGAGTTGAATGAGATATGGAGCCGAATCAACAAACTAGGGGTCTGACCATCCGGTCTTTCGTTGTGGCCATTGTGTCTATGCTTTTGATGGGCATTTGGATTCAATACGAAGAGCTGTACAACACGTTTGGCGGACCGTTGGCGGAGAACTCGCCGCCCAACAGTGCCGTGGGTGTGATCGGTGTGTTGTTATTGATTTGCGCTGTTCTCTATAGAATCAGAAAATCCCTTCGCTTGGTGGCGGCTGAACTGGTGGTTATTTATGCGGCGTTGCTCCTATCTGCCCCTCTCATGACGCAAGGTCTGTGGCATCGGATTTTTGGTTTGGTGGCTGCGGTCCCGCACAACCAGGATTTCAAGACGTACGACAGCTTGCCCCTAATGGTTTGGCCCCATGGTGACAATCTTTGTGCCAACTCCGAATTTAAGGACAAGTTGGCTGGATTTGAGCATGTGGGGGGCGGGGTCATTGAGTGGGAAGATGCGACTGTTAAAGAAAAACAGATCCTAAAGAGCCCGGTATTATCGAATGGGACTAATCCTGAAGCACGTGTGGCGGTTCAGTGGGTAGTTAATCGCCATGACAAGAATGGCAAAGAAGTTCTGGTGCCCGGTGAGAGTTGCCTTTTCGCAATGTTGGTTCGGGCGCAGGGCTTTACCAAAAGTTCTAGTTACACGGCCACGATGCAGGCTGATGAGGGTATTACGCAAACGCTTCTGGTCAGTGCGAGTGAGACTAAGGCGACATTTGCTTTTCCTGCTGGATTTCAGCGTGTGGGCTTGAATCCCGTCAAGATCCCTACCGATATCAAGGATAAACTGACGTTTAAGGTTACGCTGACCGGGGAGGGGACGCTTGCGTTGCAGGACGTGCAGTTCTTTAACGTTGAGGCTGTGGAGGGTGCGTATGCGGGGCGCAGGATGGTCACGGCGGCTAATCTTGAGAAGCTGGATCCCAGTGAACGTGATTTTCTTGTGGTGCGTCCTGATAATCTGTTCAGTTTAGCCGGCATTAAGTTTTTGCTGACGGGTTACATTCCTTTAGGCCAGTGGGTGAAGCCTGCGATGGCGTGGACGATGTTGATCGTGGGGCTTTTCATCGGATTTCTCGGGCTCAACGTATTAATGCGTAAGCAATGGGTCGAATTTGAACGGTTTACTTTCCCTCTCACAATTTTGCCCAAGAGTTTGTTTGAAGAGACTGTGACGCCGGACGGTAAAGTGTATCGGACTGTTTTTCGAAACCGGGTTTTGTGGATTGGGTTCGCGGTGGGTTTGGTGTTAGCCTTGTTAAAGGGGATTCAATTCTATTATCCCCAGTGTCCGGCTCCAGTATTTAATGTGGCGACATTTGGTGAATATTTTACCAGTCCGGTCATCAAGGCCTTTCTTCAGAATGTCGGGATCGGGGTGGGTACGGGGATTGGGTTGTCGCTTTGTTTGCTGGCGATTGCGTTGCTGATTGAGACCGATATCCTTTTCTCGCTCTGGGCCTTTTTCATTATCTTTCAGTTATGGAACCTGTTTGGGAAGGCTTTTACATTAACCCGATTTCCAGGTTACCCGTGGGAATTCCAGCAGGCGATGGGCGCTTTTATCGGCTATGCCGTCTTGGCGATATTTGTAGGGCGTCATCATCTGGCAAAAGTATTCCGATTGGTGATCGGACGAGGCCGGCCGGGCGAAGATACCAGTTCGCAGGATGAGGTGGTTTCCTATCGGCAGGCCGTGCTGTTGGTGGTTGCCTCCCTAGCGACGATTGCTCTATGGGGCGTGTGGACTGAGATGGGACTCAAGGCAAGTCTATTGTTTTTCGGGTACATGTTGATATGCGGTTTTGCCGCGAGCAAGATTCGAGCTGAGTGCGGTGCGCCATTCGGGTATTTGACCCCGTATTTTGGAATCCAGTTTATGACGGCCTTGGGTGGTTTTGCCGTGTTCAATTCAACAGGGATGCTAATGGCAACGCTTGCCAGTGGGTTCATCTGTACGTCGGTATTTCTCTTGATGGCGCCCGTTCAGGTGGAAATGATGGAGTTGGGGCGGCACTTTAAGGTCAGGCCACGTGATGTGGGCGCCGGGCTGACGATGGGGGTCATGGGCGGACTGTTTATTGGTGGGTTCGTATTGTTGTGCTGGCTCTACGGATTCGGAGCAAATAGCCTCAAGACGACTTGGCCCTACGAACAAAACTGGTATTTCAATGGTTTCCGGGCTGGTGAGGCTGATGCGGACCGGTCTTTTTCGGTAGGAACCCTGGGGAATAATCCTGAATTGGCGCCCATGAACGTGTCTCAAAATGTGGATGCCAAGGGGTTGACTATTGGTGCGGCGATTACGGGCGTGGTGGCCTTCCTGCGGATGAAGTTCATGTGGTTTCCCTTACATCCGATCGGGTATGTGCTGGCCTCAAGTTTCTTTATGCGGGGCGCCTGGTTTATACTCTTCCTGGCATGGCTGGCCCGCCTCGTGCTCTTCCGGCTAGGGGGGGCGCAGGTCATACGTCGGGGTCTGGTTCCATTTTGTGTGGGAATGTTTCTGGGCTGTGTTGCGTCGATAGTCGTCTTTGACGTTGTGGGCATTTGTCTACGGCTCCAAGGTGTAACCGAAGTTTACTCAAAAATACCATGAGCGAAATCCGTACAAAATCATTGGGCAGCCAACTGATCGTAGCCTTTATTTTCCTGGCGGCGGGGTTGGGGTTGATTACTTTTTTCGTGCTTTTTGCGCAACCTACTGAGCGAGAGCACCGAATCGCTTTTGAACGGAATTATTCTGAAGCGAGGCTTTTGGAGCAGTTATCCGCAACCCATCTGCAGAAAACGGTAAGCCGTATTGCGGAGGTCAGTGAGAAACCGGGTGAGCGGCAGGTCGGACGGCTATCTGGGAGCCCCGGTTTCTACCGGACTGAAGCTTTAATTCGTGAGACTTTTACTGCTGCTGGGCTTGAGGTAAGGACGCAGGAGTTCCCCGTGGTTGTGCCCGAGACGGAGTACTGTGAGATTCTGGGCGCAGATGGGAGGCCCTTGGAGGGGGTCACGCTTTTCCCTTTTGAACCCTCCGGTCTTTTCCCCCTGCGAGTTCCGCCTGAAGGTATTAAGGCGCGCCTAGTTGAAGCAGAACGAGCTGATCTGACCTTACTTGCCGGGAATGATCCGAAGGAAACCATTGTCCTGACTTATCTCGATGCCGCTGCCGCCTGGCCTACGTTGGCAGGTGTCGGGGTGAAAGCGGTGATTGTCCGCGAGGATGAACTGGCTAAATCCATGCGGGGCAGTCCTGACGAAGTTGCGCCTTGGGCGAGTATGCTGGGCACGGGTGATTGGTCTTATCCCCGGTTTATGGCACGTGGTCCCATCGAGAAATACAGCGGGCAGGCCGTTACGATCCGGGCCAAGGTCGTCTGGAAGACCAAGCAGGTTCGTAATGTGGTAGGCTTTTTGCGGGGCAAAGGGGCTGGCCAGGAAGCCCTGATTCTGAATAGTTATTATGACAGTAGTTCTGTGATTCCCGAGTTGGCGCCGGGTGCTGAGCAATCCCTTTCTTTGGCGGCATTGTTACAGTTGGTTCAGGCGCTTGCGCCCTACAAGGGCGAGTTGGAGCGTGACGTTGTGTTTGTTGCTACTGCTGGACATGCCCAATCTTTAGCGGGTGTTTGTCGATTGATGGATGCTGTTGAAACGTTCACTCTAAAGCGCCGAGACTACAAGCCCTTGGAAGAGCGGCAAGCGAATGAACGAAAACGGCTTGAGTTTGCTGAGCGGGCATTGAAGGTCTGTGGCGAACTGACGCGGAACGATGTCGATGCGGCGGCCCACCTGAAGGATGTCTTGGCTCAGGATGTGGATTTCAGCCTCTGGTTCACGGATGCGATGAAGGTGGTCGCTGGAGAAGTAAATCTTGAGCGCAGGGAAGATGTGATTTCCTCCAAACTCACTTACCTGCGGGCCGGCAGGCCGATCTTCCGCGAGGGCTTTAATCCTAAGGATGCGACTGACGCGGAACGGGCCAAGGATGAGAACTCACATCCTTTGATGCGGACATTCATTGCGGCACAGACTCGCGATAATGTGTCAGGCAACATGATGTCCCTTCCCGTTTTGACGTTATTAGAGCGTCCGGAATTCAGAACATGGGGTTATTTAGCCAAAGCTACTCACTATTTCACCGATCTGCGCGACTATCATAGCCTGGGTGTCAAAGAACTGGACGATACGATTGAACTGCGGAAGAGGCTGGCTGCGTATAAGCGGACACTGACCTTAAATCTTGATCTCTATTCCGGTGGCGACAAGGAGCGTAACCAGCTCGCGTTGCTGGTGGGGATTCCGAATATCGGAACGATTGTTGAACCGCAGGTTACGGATCTGGCCAATGCCCTCAAGTACAATGTTCCCGCAAATGCAAAGGGAGATGGCAAGTTATTTGAAGTGATACAGTGGGGTTCACGTGATGCCGCAGGAAGTAAGGAGGTTCCCAATGGGGTTTCTCCTAACATGACTGAATTGGAATCGGAAGTTTGGTTCAGGTGTGGTCGGCTTGCATTTTCGATTGCCAGTCGTGACTTTTATCCGCCAAAGGCTTGCACGCCTGAGGATACTTTGAAGGGGTTGTCGCTTAAAGTATTTGAGGCGCAGGTGCCCGTGCTGGGGCGCTCAGTTTTGGCCTTGGCGGCAGGACAGGTCACGTTCAAGGCTATCAATGAGGATCGGGGGGGGGCGGTTTTGACCCTTCACGGTGCACTCTTTGGAAGCGCGGGGTCATCCTCGGTGATTCCGAGTCACCCCATGTGGCCCAACACGTTTGTTCAAGGGGGGGCGGGTAGTGCCAACTATTCCATCCAGGCGCGTGGGGTGGGTATGGGGCCGATCATGCAGGCAAATCCCTATGGAGAGTTCCAGCGCGAGTTTGCCTTTGACATTGCAGGCCCGTGGGGGGGACCGGTTAATTTATTAGCGCTGCGATTTAATGACGCCGGTCAAATTGCTTTTATCAATGAAATTGCTTCCGGGAATCGAACGGTGTTCAGTTCGGTGGTTTCTGGCAAAGATTTGATTGCCACCGCTGCGGGAGCCCCGCGGGAGCTAAATCTCTCGATGTTCAGGTGTGTTCCCGTTTCGCTATATGATCAAATCAATCCCCAGACGATGAAGCGATTCAAGGGTGTGTCCTATATGGATGCCCTTAGCTTAGCTTCGCCGGCGCGGTCGCACTTTGAGACCTATACGGCCTTCTTGGATCCCGATGTGAAGTTCTTCGTAGGCCTTCAGGACGGTGCGGCAGAGAACAAGGAATTGCTGACAGATCGAGCCTTTATGTTGAATGTTGATCCTCAGGTTCCCATTGCTGCAGGCGAGGCGGAGGTTGCTGGGCGGGGGTATCTCGCGGCTGACACTCCGGACCTGCCTACCCCGATGTTTGATTCAGCGGCTTCGATGTTGAGGACGGCAGAGAAGAGGCTCCAGTTGCAGGAGCGGTTTGGCATGGCTGATGAGCTGATGCTCAGTTTCCATAAGCAAGCTAAAGAATGGCTGAATGAGGCTTATTCAAAGTGGGCCCAGAAGGATCCGGCGGCGGCGGTGAATGCGGCTGGCGCTAGTGAGGCGTATGCGATTAATAATTATCCGGTGATCCGCTCACGAATCTCCCAAGCTGTGGTGGGCATTATCTGGTACCTCGGCTTGTTGGTTCCGTTTGTCTTTTTCGCAGAAAAACTTCTCTTCGGTTTTACGGATATCCGCAAGCAGTTAGTGGCCACCGGTATCATTTTCCTGGTTGTGTTCGGGTTGTTACGCCTATTCCATCCTGCGTTTGAGATTGTCCGGTCATCGGTCATGATTTTGATCGGGTTTTTAATTCTGCTTTTGTCGTTATTGGTGACGACCATGGTCGGTGGCAAGTTCAAGCAGAATCTGAAGGAGTTGCGTAGTAAGGAAGGCCAAGTGGAAGGGGCCGATATCGATCGGGGCGGGGTCATTGGCACCGCGTTCATGCTCGGCCTCAACAATATGCGGCGTCGGAAAATTCGGACGGGCTTGACCTGCGGCACTTTGGTTTTGATCACGTTTGTGATGATCTGTTTTACCTCTGTCTCAACCGATTTGGTTAATGTGGAGCAGCCCACCGGTCGCTCGAGTTGGAACGGGTTAATGATCAGGGATCCGAATTTCCGGACGTTGGATCCGAACGAACTTTCCAATATCCGCCAGATTTACGGGAACCAGTACCCGGTCACAGTTCATAGATGGTTGACAACGCAGGTGAAGGCTACGGAACGTGGCCAAAATGCCGAAATCTTGATTGATCGAGACTTTCTTGTTAACAGCAATAAAGTGACTAAGCGCGGCCGAGTTTGTGCCGCCGTTGAAATGGCTTGGAACGAACCCATTTTTACCGGCGTGGATCGCTACCTCATTACCAAGAAGGGGTGGTTTACCCGGCCGCCCCAAAATCGTAGTGAGCGGATTGAAGCTCAAAAAATAGGCTATCAGAGTAAAGCGCAGATCATACTGCCAGATGTGGTTGCGCGCGAGCTTGGCATCCAGCCGGAAGACGTCGATGCTGCTACTCCCGTGATTGTGACAGTGCGTGGAGCGGAATACGTGGTGCAGGGAATATTTGATTCCATTGAGATGGGAAAGTGTATTGGGTTGGATGGGCAGTCACTGTTTCCATTTGATGTCGATACGATGCAGAATGTCGGGGTCGCTTCGGATGGTTCTCCCGTTCTTCCTGAGAATACGGGCCGGTTGTCAGCTTCGCAGGTGATTTTAGTGAACTCCTTGCCTGCTAGTGTTGGCAGTGAGAGCACTATTTCTGCAAATTGCCTGATTCTGTTTCCCAAAACTGATTACCGCGTTAAACCAGATGGGGTTGAGTATCCTGCGCTTGACTATCGGAGCCAGCGGCAGCTGGTGCTCGGGTATCTTGAGCGCATCGGGCAACCTGCCTATTATGCGATTGATGGGGTCTCGTATTACGGGTCCCGGCAACGATCACGGAGTTTTGCAGGGTTGCTGGAGTTGCTTGTTCCGATCCTGATTGCGGCGTTGACGGTATTCAGCACCATGCGCGGCTCGGTCTATGAGCGGCGCAGTGAAATTTATGTCTACAATGCCGTCGGTATTGCGCCGAACCATGTTTTCTTCATGTTCATGGCGGAGGCGTGCGTGTACGCCGTAGTGGGGGCCGTCATGGGCTATATCCTCAGCCAGGGGACTGGCCGGCTATTGACGGCGCTTGATATGACGGGAGGGATGAAGATGGACTATAGCTCAATTGAGACCATTTATGCCTCTCTTGCCATCATGGGGTCTGTTTTGCTCTCAACCATTGTTCCAGCCCGCGACGCCGCCAAGCTGGCGGCTCCCTCGGATACAAACAGTTGGGCGGTCCCGAAAGCGGATGGGGATAGCATGATCTTCAATCTGCCGTTCACCTTCACGGCGCATGACCGCGTAGCGGTGATCAGCTACTTCCAGCGGTGGTTGGATGCGAATGGGGCGGGTAGTTCAGGGCCGTTCTTCTGTTCACCGCCTGAGGCACTTCTTAGCCTGCAAAAAAAGGCCGGTACTGAGTCGGATGAACTGGTGCCTGCTGTGGCGAGTACCGTCTGGTTGAAGCCTTACGATTTGGGTGTGTCGCAGCGAATGGAGATTTCGTTGCCGACGGATCTAGAGACAGGCGAGTATATCGCCCGTATCACGTTGACACGGTTGAGTGGTAATACAGTGGGGTGGAACCGGACCTTGATCCCCTTCTTGGGGGTTTTGCGTAAACAATTTTTAAACTGGCGCGCGACAACGGATGAGGAGCGGCGTGAGATGTTCACTGAAGCGACGGCTATTTTGAACGCTTGTGTGGAGAAGGAGGGGCGGCATGTCTGAAGAGGAAAACAGAGGGTCGATGGATCGGGAGCTCGAGGTCTATCGCTCCGTTTTAGCGACGCCCAAAGAGTTTAAGAACGGATTCACCTGGATATCAGTGGCTGGCGCATTTTTTTGCGGCTTACTGATGATGCCCGGTTCTATTTATCTAGGGTTGATGACGGGGGGCGGGATTGCAGCGGCATGGGTGACGCTGATTATCTTTTCTGAAGTGTGCCGTCGCGCTATGCGGACGTTGAGTCAGCAGGAGTTGGTCATTCTCTTGGTGGTGGCCGGAGCCATGGCGGCTGGGGGTCCATTTGCCGGGTTAGTTTGGCGCCAGTATCTTGTTCAGAGTGATGCGGTACGGGATATCGGCCTGCTGGGAAAATTTCCCGCATGGTTTGCGCCGCAACCGACCTCGGATGCCATTGTTAACCGTAATTTTTTCCACATTGATTGGTTGGTTCCGGTTCTGTTGATCCTGTTCATGACGATCATTGGCCGGTTCAAAAGCTATACCTTAGGCTATCTCTTTTTCCGGTTGACCTCGGATGTGGAGAAATTGCCGTTCCCCTTTGCGGGGATTTCTGCGCAAGGCTCGATGGCGCTATCCGAGTCCGGTGAGCGTAAAACGACTTGGAAATGGAAAATGTTCTCGCTGGGTGCCGTTCTTGGCATTTTATTTGGTGTCGTTCAAGTTGGCATTCCGTTGGTGACCGGCTCAATGCTGACCAAACCCATTATGATTATCCCGTTGCCTTGGTATGATATGACGACCATGACTCAAAGTCTTTTACCAGCCACCCCTACGGGGTTGATCATCGATTTTGGTTTGCTGATCACAGGAATGATTATTCCCTTCTGGGCATTGGTTGGTTCGGGTGCGGCCATCGTGCTGACATTGGTGATGAATCCATTGCTGCATCATTTGGGCGTGCTAACGCGTTGGCAACCGGGTATGGATACGGTGGCGACGACGTTCTCAAATTCCATAGATTTCTGGATGAGTTTCGGGTTTGGTGTGACAGGGGCCATCGCTGTAATTTCAATTTTCCAAACGGGGCGTGATTTGTTCCGGAAGGGGCGTGCTATGAAGGCAAAGCGTGCAACTGCAGCGGCAGGGGCGCGTCAGGAAAACATATGGGATACGCCGCCGGGTCGTGGCGATTTTTCGCTATGGCTTGCAGCGGGCATCTATTTGGTGTCGGCGACCATCGTGGTATGGCTGTGTCATGTGCTGGTGCCAGGTTTTCCGGTGATATTTTTAATTTTCTTTACGTTTTTCTACACGCCTCTCATTTCCTACATTAATGCGAGGCTGATTGGTATCGTTGGGCAAAATGTGGAAATCCCGTTTGTCCGTGAAGCCGCATTTATTTTATCAGGCTATAAAGGCGTCGAGATCTGGTTGGCCCCGATTCCTATCGAAAACTACGGTGGAATGGCTCAAAATTTCCGCGTACATGAACTGACCGGAACGAATAATTGGTCATTTGTTAAAGCCGATTGCCTCGTTACACCCTTGACGTTCATCTTGAGTTTTGCCTTCTGGGCGTTTATCTGGCATTCGAGCGCGATCCCTTCAGATTTGTATCCGTATGCGCAGAAAATGTGGGATCTGAATGCCAAAAACACCGTCTTGCTATATTCGGCGACATTAGATACGGGCGGTGCGCAACCGCTGTTTTTTCAGGCGTTACATCCTTGGGTTATTGCCGGATCGTTTGCCTTCGGGATGATCGGGTTTACGCTTCTCTCGTTGTTTAGTTTGCCGGTGATGTCGATTTATGGATTTGTTCAAGGGGTTGGACAAATGCCACATGCGTTCGTGGCAATGATCATAGGTGGGCTGATCGGTAAGCTTTATTTTCAAAAGAGAATGGGGCAGAAACGGTTTCTCGAAGTGATCCCTGTCGTTGTGGCAGGGTATGGCACGGGAGTCGGCTTGATAGCCCTGATTGGTGTGGCCATCAATCTGATTGTATCGGCCGTTTCGTCTTCAAGGTTCTGACGGAGTCCAACATGGAACAGACAATTGGAAAACAAATTAAGTTGCCATTCCGGCGTGCGATGCAGATTTCCCTCCGGGGAATCAAGATCCGCTTCGGGCGTTCACTGGTGACGGTCTCCGGTGTGGTGTTAGGAATAGCCTTCCTGATGAGTAACATGACGGGGCAGTTGATTAAACAGTCGATCGCGAAAGAACGTGACCAGCGTAACACCGTCAATATGATGATGTCGCTGGTGCGAGCGGAAGTGGGGACGGTTGCTGGCAAGAAGATTACCGTTGCCGCGTGTGGCAGCTTAAGCGAAGCAGATAGCCTTTTGCTAGATGAAATCGTGGCCTTAAAGCCGGAATCCGTGCGCGCGGTTGGCGTTCAGCGGCCTGGCATTACCCCTGTTTCCGTTGAAAACTTGGGTAAAGGGGCGGGCTTATTGCTGGTACTGGGTAATGCGGGCCGGAGTGAGGTTTCGCTTACCACGTTGACGGCGGGGATGGCGCAGCGGGTCGTGCTCGATTCGGTGGAAGGGCGTGTCTATGCCGGGCCGCCTGATTCGGCAGTAAGGCGGGAAGTTTTCTTTGGTAAAGAGAGCGCTGAACAGATTCAAAAGGCCGAACGACAGGCACGTGCAGAAAAGTTTAGGACAATATGGATCGTGGTGATTTCATTGTTGGTCACGGTACTGGGTGTGGCAAATGCCTTGTTAATGTCCGTTACGGAGCGGTTCCGTGAAATCGGGACAATGAAATGTCTGGGTGCTTTATCAGCCTTCATCAGGACTCTGTTCCTGATTGAGAGTTCCTTGATCGGGCTGGTGGGCTCGTTAGTGGGTGTGGTGGTGGGGGTGTTGCTCCCGATGATTGCCTATAGTTTTGTGTTCCGGTTTGACTTGGTATTCGGGGCCATGCCGTATGGTACGTTATTTGTCACGGCTGTGGCCTCAGTAGGGGTGGGCACTTTGCTGGCGGTCCTTGCGGCGATCTACCCGGCAAGATTTGCCTCTAAGATGGTTCCGGCATCAGCGCTAAGGAGTACGGTATGAGCAACGGGCAAAATCAAGCGATAGGGCTTTCAACACGGCTGGATGAAATGCTGGCAGGGGCTCGTGACTCGGCCAAGGGCAGCTATGTCATTCGCGCGGTTGGCGTGAAAAAAATCTATAAGATGGGGGATTCCGAAACCCATGCGCTTCGGGGTGTGACCTTGGATGTGCGCCGGGGCGAGTATATGTCCATCATGGGCCCGTCAGGGTCTGGGAAATCGACGTTTTTCAATATGATTGGCGGACTGGATAAGCCGACGGCAGGCAAGGTCTACATTGACCAGGTGGATATCGCCCAATTGGATCCTTATGAGTTAGCTTGGCTACGTTGCCGTAAGGTGGGCTATATCTTCCAGATGTTTAATCTGATTCAAGTGATGTCCTGCCTTGAAAACGTGATGTTACCCATGTCTTTTGCGGGTAAAGACAGCGAAGAAGCTCGGGAAAAGGCGCTGGAAATTTTGGGGTTGGTGGGATTGGCCGATCGGGCCTTGCATAAGCCGGCCGAGATGTCGGGTGGACAGCAACAGCGCGTGGCGATCGCCCGCGCGTTGGCGAACACGCCGGACATCTTGTTGGCCGACGAGCCGACGGGTAACCTGGATTTGAAGACAGGCGAAGAGATTATTGACTTATTCAAACACTTGCGGGATACGTTGGGGGTTACGATTATTACGGCCACGCACGATCTCAAAATGCTGAAGGCGTCGGATCGGATCGTCTGGATCGAGGATGGGAGCCTGGCACGGGTGTCCACGCCGGAAGAATCGGGTATCAGCTTGGAAGAGGTCCATTGATGGGGCTTTTCCGTAAAAAGAACCCCACTGTGCCGAAGGGGCCCGTTATCAGCCATCCGCTGGCGGTGGTGCCGCTGATGCCGACGAATGTGGAAGTAAGAAAAGACAGTCAGGGCATGATCCATTTAAAGATGACCCCGCCGCTCAAGCCTTTTAAGCAGAAAGTTGCGAAATGGTTGAATTACGACTATTGCCTGAAGCTCGAATTGGATGAGTATGGTACGTTTTTTTATAGTCTGATAGATGGGCAGCATACGCTCATTTTTATCATTGATGCCATGTCACAAAAATTTGGGCAGAGTCGGAAAGAAACGGCGCAGAACGTGGTTGCATTCACAAAATCGTTGATGACCCGGAACATGTTGGTTTTGATGGTTCCTGAAAAGTCATTCGCGCGAGGAGAATCATGAGTCAGAAAGAGATTATCGCCAAGGCGAACAATGTGACCCGAAAATATACGATGGGCAAGGAGTCCGTATGGGCCTTGAATGGGGTGTCCCTGGATATTTATCGGGGCGAATACCTGTCTATCATGGGGCCTTCCGGGTCCGGCAAATCCACCTTTTTCAATATGATCGGGGCGTTGGATTTTCCGACGACGGGTTCAGTCGAATTCATGAATGCAGATTTGTTTAAGTTGCCGGAGGAGCAGCAGGCGTGGATCCGATGTAACAAAATTGGTTATATTTTTCAGACGTTCAATCTTGTGACGGTCATGACGGCGTTGGAAAATGTGGCTTTGCCTGCTGTGCTGCGGGGTGACTCTCCGGAAGAAGCGGATGAGCACGCCCGTAGAGTCCTGGAATTGGTCGGTTTGGGCCATCGTTTGGAGCACTTGCCGATGCAATTATCGGGCGGACAGCAACAACGTGTGGCCATTGCCCGTGCGCTGGTGAATCAGCCTGCGGTGATTCTGGCTGACGAACCTACGGGTAACCTGGACAGCAAGACGGGGTTGGAGATTATTGAATTGTTGTGCAAGTTACAGCGGGAGCATAAGGTGACCATCATTACGGCAACGCATGATGCCCGTATGATTGCTGTATCTGACCGGGTTGTGTGGATCCGCGACGGAAAACTTGAGCGGCTTGCGCTTCGCGAGGAGTTGGACGTCCAAGTGGGCGGCATGAAGAGAGAATCACCGAGACAGGGTGGATGAGGTCTGAGTCGCCGCTTGACCCGCGTGAATTACTGGGCCTCGCGGATCAGGGAGCATCATGGTCGTGATCATGATCCTCGTCATGGCAGGCATCCTCAGCCGTCTTTCGCACGATATGAGCCAGCAGGCTTTGTGCTGATTCCTGAGGGTCTTTACCTGTTTCCAGGACGTCGATCCTTTTCTTAAGGGTGGATCGTTCCGGAAAGAGGGTTGTTACGATCCTGAAATTCTGGATTGCCACAGTGCGTTCACCTCTGGCTTCGTGGAGAAAGCCAAGAAAAGTGAGGATTTCGGCCTGATCCAGCGCGCGTTCGCGGGCCAGATCGGGATCTGATAAAGAAACAGTAGGGGCGTGGGTCTGAAGCCTGAGCGCAGACTCAAAGGTGCGGAGGGCCTTGTCGAATTGATGGCTCGCAATGGCCAGCCGGCCTTGTTCTAAAACGATGCGATAGTCGCCTGGATTCAAGCGTTGGGCTTCATTTAGAATTTCGACAGACAGTTTGGGTAGTTTCACGCCGGTGGTTGCCCAAAAAGAGGCAACCAGAAAAGCATCGACGTTATGGGGATCCGCGCGCATGGCGAGTTTGAGCCAGGGGAGAATCTCGGCACTATCGGTGCCGTGGGCGTGCAGGTGCAATGCTGGCGAGATTACCGCTTGCCATTTTTGAAAGGGGCCCGGTAGGGATTTAGAGGTTACGCGATGTCCGACCCCTTTATGAAAATATAAATCCGCTTTATTGAATAGATTGATACTCAGGGCCTGGCGGCTTTCCCCCAAAAGACGTTCCACTATCCCAGAGGTGGAATCAGATGTGGCTGGCAAGGAAGTCAAGTGGGCGGCTAGCGAAAAAGCGAGTCCCCAAGCGCTGAGCACCAACATTCCGGCACCCCATGCTGAAGCTCTGGAACTCAAAGGATGTCCCCGCGTGAGAAGTGCCGTTTCCGGTACCCCAACCAGGCAAGCGACAAAAAGACGACGGTCATTAGGGTTGCGTATAAAAGAAGCTCTGAGAAAATAACCCAAGTGATAGGTGCCCAATCATGAATCAGGCGCTGGCGCAGGTCGAATAATTCAAAATGCGGAAAAAGATAATAAATAGAATAGAGCGCATAGCTGGTCGCACCTTTGGCTTCAACCAACATGGAGGGGATACGCGGTAACAAAAGAAATCCTGCTCCTGTGACCAGATAGGTCGTTACCGTCGCGGCATCCTGGTTCAGCCGAGTGGAAAATGCCACCCCGAGTGAACTCATCAAGGCCAGAGCGGCGGCGTGAAGCAGGATGGCTTGTAAAAGTGTGGCCACGTTAAAGGTGCCTCCTTTGAGCCAGACGGCCAGCCAGACCGTTAGGTAGAAGCATGCGAGGGCGGCGCAGGCGATTGACCAGGCACCCAGCCATTTCCCAGTAATCAGGGTGAGGCGTGAAACGGGCTTAGCCAGCAGCGGAAACAGCGTCCCGCGCTGTTCTTCCTGAGGAAGTTGGCGAACCGCAGTGTTGAGGGTCAGAATCCATGAGAGCAGCCAGACGGCTAGAAGCCCCATGTCCTTGACATAACCGGAAATCTGAGCAAGCCCGAAGACGTTGAAGGAAAGTAAGGCTGCCAAAAGGGTGACCAAAAGCATAAGAAGAACGTAAAGCTCTTTCTGCCGAATCATTTCAAGCCATACAATGTGGGCTAACGTAAAAATTTGTTTCATGGTTGCTCTCCGGGAAGCCCTGTTGTGATGGCCTTGATGAAATATCGCTCCAGACTTTCACCCGGGGCAACCAGTTCACTGACCGGGCCCTCGGCAATCAGCTTGCCTTGCGACAGAATAGCCACCCGATCACAGGCTAATTCCACTTCGGACAATTCGTGGGAGGAAAAGAAAACGGTTTTCCCAGCTTTTTTACGTTCCGCGATGATGCGACGGATATCCATGCGACCCAGTGGGTCAAGCCCGCCGGTAGGTTCGTCGAGAATCAGCAAATCAGGGTCATTGATGAGTGCTTGAGCCATGCAGATGCGCTGTCGCATACCCCGTGAATAAGTCGCAATCCGCCGATCGGCGGCTGAGGCGAGCCCCGTTTCAGTTAAAAGTTGGTTCGCGCGCGTTTTGATTTCGGACGCCGAAAGGTTAAACAAACGGCCTGCCATCGCAAGAAGTTCCCGGCCGGTGAGGAATTTGTAGGTGTCGGGATTTTCAGAAAGATAGCCGATTTTCTCGCGGGCGATCGTTTCGGTGACGGGCTTCCCAAAAATGCGGGCGGTGCCCTCGCTCGCGTTTTGGAAGCCGAGCAGGACTTGGATGGTTGTCGTTTTGCCGGCGCCATTAGGGCCGATAAATCCGAATACCGTGCCGGGGGCGACGGCGATAGTGAGATTACGAAGGGCATGAACCGTTCCAGTTGGGGCCGGAAAGGAAACACTCAGTTGCTGGATATCAATTGCCGGAATCATGTTTGCGTTTTTACCATGGTTATTCGTAAGCGTCAAACAGGTCTTGAACATGCCGCCCCAGCCATGAGGTTTATTACCTCACGTTACCCTATGTTTAAAAAACGTTCATGAATAAGTCATGATTCTCGTTGACATTTGGAACAAATAGAATATTATTAACTATAAAGTTTAATAATATTGAATGACAAAGGCCCCGCAGGCGACCAGCCAGTGAATACGATAAGGTGTAGCATGAAGACCAAGACCGCTCCTTTCATGAACGTGGCGGCGACGCTCCGCGACGAGATTCTCTCCTCTCGGGCGGCGGGTGATCGATTGCCTTCCATTCACGAACTGGCTAAGCGTTTCTCCGTGAGCACGCTGACGATTGGCCAGGCGATTACTGTTCTGGCGGAGCGCGGCCTCGTCACGAGAAAACGGGGGAGCGGGATTTATGTGGTGGACGCCAGTAGGCGGGGGCAACATGTCGGCATCCTTCTCGATCAGGATTTTTCCTACCCGACGGCCTCCTATTTCCACCGTCGCGTGGCGCAACAGTTGAGGAGGATCATCGGAGCGAACGGGTTCCCCACACGGCTCTATGCCGGTTTCCATGAGCCAACGGACGCTTATCGGACATTGTTTGGGAAAATCGTCGTAACTATTTTATAATCAACTGGCTGCGTCTTTTTTTCTCTTATTTGTAGCCAGTAATTTGTTATAAATAATACTTTACAATGCTTATGTAGTCTGATATATATAGGTTTTTAATGCAATAATAGGTAGCCACTATGTATGTTGAGGTCGTCAAATCAAAGCAGAACGGCA
>JBBQNS010000068.1:0-20750 GCA_038330175.1 Kiritimatiellia bacterium | reverse complement strand
ACCAGAAACCCGAAATCAGATTGCTCCAGAGTCGTGGTAATTGTTTAAAATGTGACCATTTATACAACACCGCAGTGTAGTCGCCCCCACCCGCCCCCCCGGGACAAGTGGCGCGGGTAACCAAAACATGGGGTGGCGCCCCAGCTTGTTTTGTTTCATGGCGCCCGGTTTACCCGGGGGGGGCGGCGGGGCTAATACACTGCGTTTTTTTATAATTGGATAAATTTTAATAAATTAACACGACTCTGGAGCAATCTGATTTCGGGTTTCTGGTTTATCCCCTCGTTGATTGTCGTGTTCAGCATTGCCCTCGCCGTAGCGCTGATCGAAGCCGATTCTGTTGGGAGCGACCAATGGTTGGCCCAATGGCCGCGACTGTTTGGGACCGGGGCGGAAGGCGCGCGCGGGATGATGTCCACGATTGCCGGTTCTATGATGACCGTCGTGGGCGTCACGTTTTCCATGATCTTGGTGGTGCTGGCGCTAGCTTCGAGCCAGTATACCTCTCGCATCCTGCGGAACTTTATGCGCAGCCGCATAACGCAGGTCGTGCTGGGGATTTTCGCCGGCATCTTTACTTATTGTTTGATTGTGTTGCGCACCATTCGCGGCGGTAACGAGGGGGCCTTTGTTCCAAGCCTGGCATTATTCTTTGGATTTGTGTTGGCGCTCGGAGGTGTTGTTGCTCTCATGTTCTTCATCCATCACATCGCCTCTTCAATCCAGGCTTCTAGTATCATCGCCTCCGTTGCCAATGAAACGATCCAGGTCATCGACCGGCTCTTTCCGAAACCACTTGGACAAGGGCCGGGTGAAGACGATAAGGACCACACGTTACAATCTCTGTCCGAGCGGAAGTGGCACGTCGTGTCGGCCAGGATGAGCGGTTATATCCAGAGTGTGGATAACGCCGCGCTTTTACGCGTTGCGCGGAATGGGAAGACCCTCGTGCGGATGGAGCACGGTATCGGCGAGTTCGTTGTCCAGGACACCGCGCTGGTTTCCCTTGCTATGGGGAACCCGCCGGATCAAGAGACGACGGCTGCCCTGCAGGCGGTATTCAGCATCAGCCGCTACCGCACGGTGGAACAGGACGTGGGCTTCGGTATTCGGGAAATTGTGGATGTGGCGTTGAAAGCACTCTCGCCCGGGATTAACGACACCTCGACGGCCGTAATTTGCGTGGATTACCTAACGTCAATTATGGCGCGGCTCGCGCCTCGGACGATTCCCTCCTTACACCGCTACGAGGACGGGGAATTACGTGTAATGGCTAAAGGCCCGTGCTTTGAAAGCCTGCTGTCTGAATCGTTCGACCAAATTCGGAGCAACGCCAATGGGAATGTAGCCATCATGTTGCGCATGCTCGGGGCATTCCAAACCATCGCCCGTCTGACGGCCGACCCGAGCCGACGCCGGGCGCTCCGCGAACAACTGGAATGTATCGCCGAACTCGCCGAACGCACCATTCAGTCCCCGCACGACCGCGCGCGGATCGAGAGCCGACTGGTGCGTGTGCGCGAAGCGCTCGATAAGGAGCCGGATTTATCAACACACGAACACCCCGCCCAAGCATGAAGATGAAAGTCTATGCAGACTGAGACGCTATTAATTTTGTTATTTACGGTTGCGGCGGCAGTGGCCATCGCCGTGCGGCAATTGCATGTGCCGTACACGGTGGCACTGGTGCTTACCGGCATCTGTTGCTGACAGAGAAAAACCACGCGATCGATTCCTTCCGGCAAGGCGTTCTTGAACAAGAGGTTTATGAGAAGTTGCTGGCCGACATTGACTCACGCCTGTTGCGGCTTGAATCGGGTGAAGATGAAACGGCGACCGTCAAGCCACACTTCTCTACGATAGAGAATAAACCCTCATGAGCAAGCATCATTCATATTGGGAATTCAAAGCATCCTCCACACGGGCTACAAATCAACCCGTGCGAAACTGGGTTCGTTCAGATTGGAGGTTGCCGGATGAGTAAAAAACCATCCATCCTGATCATCCATGGCGGCTCGTCGAGTATCAAGTTCGCGTTGTTTCGGACCAGCGAACCGTTGGAGCGAAGTCTTTATGGAATAGTTGACCGCATCGGCTTAAGTGGTACGAATTTGACATTCAACAATACGACCGAGGATCAGCAAGTCGGTCTCGCAGCCTCGGATCACAGATCGGCAACGAATGCGCTGATAGACTGGCTCGAAAAGCAGCCCGGATTCGCTTCGGTCATGGCCGTGGGACACCGGGTGGTCCACGGGATGAAACACACTGAGCCTGAGCTTGTCACCCAGAAACTGCTAAATGAACTGCATCACATCATGCCCTATGACCCGGATCATCTGCCCGGTGTGATCGAACTGATCAAAGCCTTGCGCCGTATTTGGAGCAAACCGAAAAGATGACCACTAAACAGTTTTACGAAATGGTCAATCACGAGTCGGGGCTTTTGGGAGTATCCCAGACCAGCTCGGACATGCGTGACCTACTCACACGGGAAGCCCACGATGTTCGGGCGGCTGAAGCCGTGGCCTTGTTCTGCTATCAGGCGAAGAAGTGGGTCGGAGCTTATGCCGCGGCACTTGGCGGACTGGACACGCTCGTCTTTAGCGGAGGTATCGGCGAAAATGCGCCCAGCGTCCGCGCTCGCATCTGCGAAAACATCGGTTTTCTCGGCATCACAGTGAGCAAGAATCGCAACGCCAAGAATGCGTCCGTAATTTCCACTGACGCCAGCCGGGTCACGGTGCGCGTTATCCGTACGGACGAAGAACTGATGATGGCACGCTCGGTGTGCCGCATTCTCGGCTAAGATGGATACCTACGCTTCCGACTCGGACCGTGCATTAATGGCCACTTCGCCATCGTCATCAACGGTTATAGTGCTCTCGTTAATATCCGAGAGCGAAATTGGAGCGGGCGACCGGGTTCGAACCGGCGACCATCTGCTTGGAAGGCAGAGACTCTACCAACTGAGTTACACCCGCTTTGTGTGGTAAGACGTGAAAGTTATATCAGACGTTTTTGACAGCGTCAACATTGTGCGCTGGACTCCCCAATCAAGCATGGTGTATATTTTTAAGAAATTCAGGAGAAACCGATGAAAAAAAATAATGATTTTGTTGTCAAAGATATGTCCTTGGCCGCATTCGGCCGCAAAGAAATTCAACTTGCCGAAAAAGAAATGCCCGGCCTGATGGCCATGCGCGAAGAATTCGGCAAGCAGAAACCCCTAAAGGGCGCCCGCGTCACCGGCTCGCTCCACATGACGATTCAAACCGCTGTCCTGATCGAGACGCTGCAGCATTTGGGCGCCAAAGTCCGCTGGGCCAGCTGTAATATTTTCTCCACACAGGATCATGCCGCTGCCGCCATTGCCGCCACTGGCACTCCCGTCTTTGCGGTCAAAGGCGAAACCCTGGAAGCCTACTGGGACTACACGGACCGAATTCTCGACTGGGGCAAAGGCCAAGGACCGAATATGATTTTGGATGATGGAGGCGATGCGACTCTTTTTGTGCATCTGGGATTCCGCGCTGAAGAAGATCCCTCAATCCTTAACCGCAAGCCCGAAAGTTATGAGGAGGCCGTTCTGCTGGCGCAGCTCAAGAAATCACTCAAGAAGGATCCCAAGCGCTTTCACCGGATCATCAAGGAGATCCGCGGCGTCAGTGAGGAAACCACGACCGGAGTTCACCGCTTGGAGCAAATGCATGCCCGGGGCGAGCTGATGATGCCGGCCTTCAATGTCAACGACTCGGTGACCAAATCGAAATTCGACAATCTCTACGGCTGCCGCCACTCCCTGACGGATGGCATCATGCGCGCCACCGATGTAATGTTGGCGGGCAAAATCTGCGTCGTGGCGGGTTACGGCGATGTCGGCAAGGGCTGCTGCCAATCCCTGCGTGGACAAGGTGCACGGGTCATTGTGACGGAAATCGATCCGATTTGCGCCTTGCAAGCGGCCATGGAAGGATATCAACTCATGACCATGGATGAAGCCTGCCTCATTGGCGACGTCTTTGTCACCGCGACCGGCTGTAGCGACGTGATCACCGAGAAACATATGCGCCAGATGAAGGACATGGCCATTGTGTGTAATATCGGCCACTTCGACAGCGAAATCCAAGTCGAGGCCGTTAAGAAATATAAATGGTTGGAGATCAAACCGCAGGTTCACAAGATCACTTTCCCTAGCAAGCGCAGTATCATCATGCTGGCTGAGGGGCGGCTGGTTAACCTGGGCTGCGCCACCGGCCACCCGAGCTTCGTGATGTCGGCCAGCTTCACCAATCAGGTCATGGCCCAGATTGAACTGTACACTGACACCGCCAAATATCCCGTGGGCGTCTACGTCCTGCCTAAGCGGCTTGATGAAAAAGTAGCGTCACTACACCTGGGTAAGCTTGGAGTCAAATTGGAGAAACTGACCCAGAAGCAGTCCCAATACCTCGGGATCCCGGTGAACGGCCCCTTCAAGCCCTCGCATTACCGCTATTGATGGGGGCGAGTCTTACATTTCCACCTAACGCCGTGGTGCTGGTAACGGGCGCCACGGGGTTTACTGGATCCGTGCTCGCGAAACAACTTTGCGAGCTCGGCATCCGGGTCAAGGCGATCGCGCGCGCGTCCTCCCAACGCGTCAGCTTACAGGGATTGCCCATCGAATGGATTGAGGGCAACGTCTATGATCCTGACACCGTCGCGCGGGCCGTTGCGGGAGTGGACTACGTTTTTCACGTCGCGGCGGCTTATCGAGAAGCGGGCATAACGGATGAGACGTATCGCAAAGTCCACCTCGACAGCACCCAATTGTTGGCCCGTGCCGCTCTCAGGAATCCAGATTTCAAGCGGTTCCTGCACGTCTCCACTGTCGGAGTGCATGGCCACATTGAAAACCCGCCCGCCGATGAGGCCTATCCCTTCAGCCCCGGCGACGTCTATCAGCAGACCAAGGCAGACGCCGAATTGTGGCTCCGTGATTTTGCGCCCCAAAACGGTTTACCCTTCACCGTCATTCGTCCGGCAGCGATCTACGGTCCCGGAGACCGGCGCCTGCTCAAGGTCTTCAAGATGGCCTTATGGCCTTTTTTTCCTGTTTTGGGAAAAAAACGCGGACAACTTTATCACCTCATTCATGTCGAGGATCTTGCCCGCATCTTCATTCAGGCGGCCTTACATCCAAAAGCGCAAGGGGAAGTGTTTATAGGGGGTGATCCCCGTGCACTGGCTTTGGCCGATATTGTCAGCATCATCAGCAATGAGCTTGGCCGCAAAGCGCGTTTAATCCGTATCCCCGCCTGGCCCTTCTTCTGGATGGCAGCCCTATGTGAAACCGTTTGCCGGCCTTTCGGGATTGCCCCGCCGATTTATAAACGGAGAGTGGCGTTTTTCACCAAAGATCGTTCGTTCAATACATCAAAATTGCGAACCGTATTGGGCTTCCAGTACAGCCGAACAACCGAACAGGGTCTGCGAGCGACCGCCCGGTGGTACCGCAACAAGGGCTGGATCTGAAGCACAGCCGTTAGCATTCAGAAGACAGGCATTAGGTTTGCTGAGACGACCCGTATCTTTCATAATCGAATAACTTCGCGATAAAAGGTTATATATAAATCCTTGATTATTTATAGGGATTATATATAAATCTTTGTATGAAATCAGAAGTCTGTAATATTCTTCCACAACAAGTACGGCGAGCACTCATCAAGTTTGGCGCAGACTTCTCCATTGCACGGCGCAAGAGACGCCTAACGGTGGCGATGATGTGCGAACGACTGGGAATATCCAAGTCCACATGGCATCGATTGGAGAAAGGAGACCCGACAGTTGCGATGGGGGCGTATGCTCAGGCTCTGTTCGTGCTGGGTTTTGGCACGCCCTTGGCAGATTTGATTGATCAAGGTAAAGACGAGCACGGCCTGCTTCTTGAGTCTGAGCGCCTGCCAAAACGAGTGATGACGCCACGGCGACCCCGCAGGCCGGAAGGTGAAAATGAAACGACGCATTGAGGTTATGTTGGGGGCCGAGGGGTCTCCCCTTGGTGAACTACGCTATGACTGGCAAGGCCGTCGTGAAAGTGCGGCGTTTGCCTACACGCCCGGTTGGTTGGCAGGCAAGAAACGATTTGCAATTGATCCCTCGCTTCCGTTGGTGGATGGGTTTCAGTTCCATGCCCATCGCGGTGAGGGATCGATTTTTCACGGTGGTGATCCCGTTGTTCCATGGGTGGCGCCTTAGCATGAAAGTAAGGATTTCGTGGCAGAAATTTTGATGACAACCAGGCGGGTACGTACTATAACCGCACTATTGCCGCGTCGATAGAGGGCGGCTTGACGGGATCATTCTTCACCCGTAGTGGGTGCGAATAAATCTCCAATTGAAAAAAAGTAGAAAATCAAACGGGGAGAGTTTTCGATGAAAAGAAAAATCAGAATGGGAATGGTCGGCGGCGGGCCAAGTGCTTTTATTGGCGGGGTTCACCGGATTGCGGCGCGCCTTGATGGTAAAATAGAGCTTGTTTGCGGCGCGTTTAGCTCTGATCCTGCAAAAAGCAGATCCATGGCGGATGAACTTTTTATCCCGGCGGAACGCTGTTATGCCTCATACGACATCATGTTTGAGGCCGAGGCGAAACGCCCGGCCGACACCCGCATGGATTTCGTCTCAATCGTAACTCCTAATGTCAGACATTTTGATGTTGCGATGAAGGCGCTGGCGCATGGGTTTCATATTGTTTGCGACAAACCCATGACTTTTAATTTTGAGCAGGCGCAGACCCTGCACCAGAAAGCCAAGGCGAGCGGACTGCTCTTTTGCGTGATGTATAACTATACCGCCTATCCGATGGTGAAGCAGGCCAAAGCGATGGTCGCAAGTGGCGTTTTTGGTGAATTAAGGAAGGTCATAGCTGAGTATTCTCTCGGCTGGCTTGCGGCTCCCAATGCCGGAAAACAAGCGACCTGGCGCATCGATCCCAAACAGGCCGGTTCGACCGCGTGTATGGGCGACATCGGAACCCATGCGGAAAATCTTATCCGTTATGTCACCGGACTTGAAATAAACGAGCTCTGTTCCGACCTCAGTACGTTTGTTGAGGGCAGACCCCTTGATGATGACGGCTCCGTGCTGTTGCGTTTCAATGGCGGAGCAAAAGGAATGATCCATGCCAGTGAAGTCTACACAGGAGAAGAAAATAAATTTTCATTAAAAGTCTGTGGCGCCAAAGGGTCTTTCACCTGGAATCAAGAGACTCCTGAGGAGTTGATCATCAAAACCAACGATGCGCCAGTGCGGATACACCGCCGGGGCTGGGCCGGAAATGTGCCGGAGATCGACAAATTTATCAGGATTCCCGCAGGGCATCCAGAAGGCTTCCTTGAAGCATTTGCCAATATCTATAGCGAGTTTGCGAATGCCGTTGATGCACGGTTGAGGAATGAGCCCTGTCAGGCTGATTTCCCGACGGTCGAGGATGGGCTCCAGGGAATGCTCTTCCTCAAGCGCGTGATTGAGTCCAATAAGACCGATGTGAAATGGACGAAATACTCGCTTTGAGAGGGCCATTCTGGCCTGTCCCCGGAGCGCTTAGTTATCAGAGCCGCTTGCAAAACCTAGTTTTACAAGCGGTTCATCAGGGTGTTACGACGATGCGGTAGAAGCGGTAAGGCTGCAGGCCGGCACTGAAATCGAGCAGACTGGTCTCGTCAGTCTTGCCCCAGATATTGGTGGTCAGGATGCTCCAATTTCCGCTATTCAAATGATCCCGCTGTTCGACCCGGAACCGTTGACCCAGTGAGCTTTGGAATACCACCCCGATATTGGTGGCGGTTTTATTGATGGCAATCAGGCGTACGGCGCTGCGGTAATCCATGGGATCCGTGCCGGCCAGGAACTCGCTCGAGTTGATGAATCCATCTCTGTCGGGATCTGCTCCGGCGGCCGATAGGCTATTAGTTGTCTTGCCGTCGCCGCCGAAATGATGCGCACGCCACCAGTCGGGGATGCCGTCGCCGGTAGAAGTCTTGAGAGACACCACCACCGTGCCCAGGGCCAGGGTGGACTCCCGGTACCCACTATTGGCGGCGAAGGTGAAGGTATCGGTTCCCGTGAATCCCTGTCCCGGATAGTAGGTGGCGATGTTATTGCTCAATCCAACCATGCCGCTGGCGGGCTGGGAGACGATCCGCCAGGTGGAAGCGCCGGATCCCGTGAGCGTAAGGTTCACCGGGATACCTGCGTCGGTGTTAGCTGCGACATTAGCCGCACTGGGGGCTGTTGGGCCGGAATGGTCGTGATCTGATGCACCATTATGGCAGTCATAGCAGCCAATTTGTTGTCCGCGCCAGAAAGTGTGTGAGCCGAAATCTCCGGCGCTAAGGATTCTGTCGCTCTGGGAGCGGGACAGTACGGTGCCACGATAGGTGATGCCATGGCAGGACTGACATCCCTGTTTATTAGCACTGTATGCTGAAGTGTGCCTGCTGATCCAGCTCTGGCCTAGCTGGTGAAGCCCATGGGGGCCGCCGTTGTTGCTGTTTGGCATGACGCCATGACATGTGGCGCACTCCACCAGCACACCTGGATGACCCTGCAAGTTCTGGCTCATCACGTTATCATTGCGAAAGGTGGTGGGGAATTCGGCGTGGGTCGAGCCGTGACAGGCGGAACAGGCCAACCCGCCATGTCCACCGAATGAATACCGGTAAAGGGAGAGCCCCGGTGCCGGCGCGTTGGGGCTGGTGGCAAAGCGGGTGTTGGACGGAGTACGCATGCTTCCATTCGTGAACACCGAGGTAAACCGGATCTGCCCGTTATTGCTGACCGCGTCACCGGTGTGACAGGCCTGACAATTGGGCTCATTCAACCAGCCAATACGGTTGGTTGAACCCACCGTGGACATGGTTCCGTGACAGCTCTGGCATTGCATCTCCATGGTTCCATCGGGTGCAACAGCCTTGCCCATTGCTCCACGCAGACAACGGGTCACGGAGCCAGGATGGCAGGAATAACAGGCGAGACGATTGTCAGAGGAGTCGAGTTTTAACCCGTTACTTGGGTCAATGACGTTGGCGTGGAGTCCGTGAATTGCGGCGGTGAGTGGGGGGGTTCCCGCGATTCCCGAGCCTGGGAGCGCTTCTGAAAGGTGGCAGGATGCGCAAAGAATCGGGCGATTGCTGAGGGTGACGGTGGCGAAGAGGCCTGCCGGACTGAAGCCCCTGCTGGCCAGCGCGGCTACATATTTGGGTTTTGCCGCCTGTCGTTCATCGTGCAAGCGCAGGATGTTCAAGCGGTAATCACTCCCCTGATGAGGACTAAAGAACCAGCCCGCCGCCGGTCTGGCGGCGACGCGCGGATCATTCGTGTCGGTCAGGGAATTGGAAAGATGGCAACGCTTGCAGTCCATTTCATCCGATACCGGCAAGACAATATCCGCCGTGGCGAGCGCCGCGCCATGGGTGGTCTTGGCTGTTAGCCGCATCATGGGATATTGATTGGGTTTACCCGTATCATCATAGGCCATGATCGGAATGCCATAGGCCACAAACCAGCTCTGATCGGCTTCGAAGCCCATGGCCTGGGGAACGTTACTCACGCCCGGCATGGAGAAAGAGGAGGGCCACTGAACGGCTAGTCCGACATTGGGCGACGGATTGAGCCCGAAGATGGGGTTGACGTAGGTCCAAAAATTACCTTTTCCCACTGAAGACATATTGATCGAATTGTCAGCATCGGCAATCGCATGATACGTCACAGCATACGATGTGCTGTTCGTGACAATCCGCGCATAGCCATTGGAAGACATGATGACCTGTGCATTGATCGTATTGTAAGGAGGCAGAATGGAGAACACGGAATAATCGCTATCCAGGCAATGCATGCCGAGGTTGTTCCAGCCCACTACGGTCCAATTGGTGGCCGCCGGAGCAGGGCCTGCTGTGATGAGAAGCAATAAAATTGTGCGGAGTCCCAGCGCGACGAGCTTCTGTTTCAAGGATAAGTGACGGGAAATATTCATGGATGAACCTTTCATTCTGTCAAATTGTCACACAATAAAATCTACAACATTTTTGACTATATTAAAAATATCCTTGGAAGACTCGCTTAAAATACGGAGGCTGTTTATTAATTTACATGCCTTCGTGGCCTCGTGCGAAACCCTTGCTCTTGCTCAATGTGGCTGGCTGTCAGTCCCCTGTTCGGATTTATCGGCGCCTTAGTTGTGAAGTCGCAGCAGATTTTTGACCGCTTTACTGGCGAGTGGGTATGCAAAGGGAAGCTGACCAAAGAGGAGCAGTCTAAGTCCGGTTTTCAATTACAACTTTTGCTGCAATACGATGAGGAGACTAATGCTATGAACGTTCGATGGCGTGCGGGTGATATGACGCCAGACAAGTTCGGGAATAGGCCGCCGGGAACCGGACGCCAAGAAATGGTCGGTCGTGTTTAATCTCCCTCTGGGTAAGCTACCCATCGTTTTGATAAAAAGAATACGGATAAACTGAGATCCTGGCTTTCAGTGAAAACGGTGGTGTAACATGTATCAAGGGACAAGCTAGAATGGCGCTAAGATAAGGCTCCCTTGGGTCGAGACCCACCCCCGCTTCGCGTGCCCCTCCAAGGAGGGGATCTCACTGATCTCAAATTTCTTATGATTGATCCCCTCCTCGGAGGGGTTAGGGGTGGGTTTGAATAGAAAGGCCCTTAACACAGTGCCTTTCGGGGCAGACACTCTGTTCACCATTTCTGTTTTTTATGTCCCTGGCTGTCTTTCCTGATGGCTGCTATCGCCCCTCGATCACGGCGGCGATCATGGCGAAATAGTGTTCTTGAGGCACATACTCTGGCACGCTGTTGCCCGTCCCTAGCGCATAGCCACCACGGTCGGCGGCACGTTCCAACATGGCTTTGGCACGGCGATAAACTGCTTCGGGCTCAGACCGAATCACAAAATCGACGTCCAGGCCACCCATGATGGCGATCCGCCGCCCATACTGCTCATAAGCTTCTTCAACCGGCTGAATCGTATCCTCAAAAGAGTGCTTGGCGTCATACCCGATGTCGTCAATGATGTCATCCATCAGCGACTTGAGGTTACCGCAGGAATGCATAATGGCCGGCTTGCCCTCCGCATGGGCCGCCGCCACGATCTTCCGGTGCCACGGCACCACGTACCGCCGCATGTCGTCAGGGGAAAGCATCGGCTGGGTTTTATAGCCCCAGTCATCATTGCCAATGATCGCTCCCACGGACTCATGCTGTAACAGAAGCTGGTAATACCGGACTAGGCGCGAGCCCACGGCGTCAAAGATCTCTTTGGCTAGCTCAGGATCATCCGCAAGAATATAACATAGGGAATCAAACCCGACCAGCCGGATGACATTTTCCAGAACTCCATTCGGGCCTTGCGAAATGATTTTCATTCCCGGCAGCAAGCCACCCGCCGCATGTTCCAAAGCACTGAAATCCGCTTTTCCCGGATCTGGCCAGAGATACCTTTCAAACCCGGCCCGATCCGTCATCACCGCACCATCATTTAGGGAGAGGGTTGACTGGTGGTTCACTGGCCCCGTTTTGAATTCGAAGTCAGAGGCATAGACCATCGCATAGTCATAACCGGCATTGCGAAAGGCTTCGACAATCACCCGGTTATCCCCCAGCCGCTCCGTATCGCCGATCCCGATTAAGCGGCGTTCGAGTTTTGAATTTAGAAAGAACTCGAACAGCGTCGGCCGATCCGGTCGCTCCCGTCGCAACACCTTCAACACATTCTCGAAATTGGGTTCCGCCTTGACAGGCCCTTTCCACCATGGCTTTGTCGTCATTGCATGCTCCTTTTGTGATTTACTGGGTTGCAATTCTACGTTTTCCGCTACAAAATGTCGTTAGCTGGATCAACAAAGATGTATCCCAATCGCCAAAAAAATAAAAGCTATCAAGTCCTAGATCCAGTTCCCGGTGTTGGCGGGGGAGCGGAATTGATCCCTGTTATGCGCCCCTATGTAAGGCATTGCGGCCATGAACGACGCGGGATATGGCAAATGGCAACGCGCAATTTATTGGATTATCTATTGGTCTACATCGCCAGTGGACGCGGGAAATTTGTCGTCGCCGGCATCACTACCGAAGCCGGCCCCGGCGATTTGATTTGGATCCCTCCAGATACGCCCCACTCAATGGAAGGATATCCGCCGGCCATGGAATTGGCCTATGTTCATTTTGATTTGGTCTATCGGCCAGGGAAAAGTCATTGGGATTTCACAATTCCTGGCGGAATGCTTGACCTGGCCGAACGGCGCGCGTTGATGCATGAACCCGTAACTGAACCCCGTCTGGCCCAACTTTGCGGGCCACTTCACGGCTATACAAATGAGCGGGTCGGGCATTTGCTTAAGGAGGTTTGCGCTGAGGCGGTTCGCGCTCAACCTTATGGGGTTTTACGCATGTCGGGATTGATGCTCGAAATCATCGCGGAAATCCTTCGCGGCCAGGAAGGCTTGGTCTCGGGAAATTCAGCCCATATTCCCGTGCTGGAGCAAGCAGCCAATACCCTGCACCGCCTTTGTAAAGGCCCCGTTTCCCTCGATGCCATTGCCCGGGAGCATGGTTTATCGCCTTCCCATTTTCGCCAGCTTTTCAAACAGCATTATGGCTGCTCGCCGCGCACTTATCTGCGACAAGCCCGAATCGGGAAAGCCTGCCGACTCATGATGGGTTCCTCTAAAACTTTATCGGAGATCGCCGTCGAAGTGGGGTTCGAATCCGTCCACAGCTTTTCTAAGGCCTTTCACGCCGAAGAAGGCATCACGCCCAGCGAATACCGCCAGGCAGGGCAAGCTTACACCCGGGTTAGCGGGCGCCAAACGCCCTATCCTAACCCAGCCTAGGAGCCTGTCGGGCGGGAGGCTACCGGCGGAGACCGCCGACTCCAGGATAGAATTTACGTCAGCAATTCAAGTCGTAAGGTTCCAATTCAACTTAGCGTTTGAACGCGATTAAGGGCTTGACCAGCGTGCGGTCCGCGACCGCGGCTAGCGCTTTGGCGATGTCTGCGAGCGCAAAAGCTTTTCGGGGATCGAACCAGACGGCGGGATTTAACTTCCCAGCCCGATAATATTTCAGCACGGCCTCGTGCGTTTCGGCCTCGTCATAACCGCCGCCATAGAAGGTGAATGTTTTGTCGGGAGCGAGAGTGATTTTGCCGCACTCATCCAGCCCGTAGATGCCGATCGTGCCGCCCGCTTTCAGGCATTTCTGCCCTTCGGCCACCATCGCGGCTTTGCCAACCGCATCGATGACAAAATCGAAGCCACCCGGAACCGCCGCTTGGGCTTTGGCCAAGCAGTCTTCGGCTCGATAGTCGATCACTTGGGTGGCGCCTGCCAATTTTCCGTCGGCAACGCGCTTACCGGAACCTACTAGAACCACCTGGGCGGCGCCGAGATTGCGGGCCTGTGAGACAAAGGATAATCCATTGCCGCCGGAACCAATTACCAGCACCGAGACACCCGGTTTGATGCCCATGCGAGTGACGTAGCTGAGAGTTTCTCGCCAGGTAATGAACAAGGTCCCCACGGCGGGGTCAATATCGGAGGGCAGGATTTGGTTGGCAGTCTTGCTCTGCCAGCCGTCCACCCCGTCCTCTTGCATGGCGCGCCAGTCCGTGGCAATGCCGATCTCGGCAAAACCACCCCAGCCGCAGCCGACATCCCCGACGGCTGGGCATCCGACGCGGGTGACCAGGTCGCCAGGCTTAAGGTTGCGCACTTTGGCGCCGATCGCGACGACGCGACCGGTACTCTCGTGGCCCAGGATATACGGCGGCTGTAGCCAGTAGCAAAAAGGTGCGTGGCTATGCAACAGGTGGGTGTCGGTTCCCGCGCACACAGCACCAAAGAGTATCTCACAGCGCGCTTCGTAATCACCCATCTTCGGCTCGGGCAGATCCCGAACCACTATTTTTCCAGCAACTTCAACAACTGCAGCTTTCATTAGGCTCCTTGTCCTTTGTAGTTTTCGGGGCTCCCCAGCATCCAGCCGATGCCGAAGGGCTCGCCATAAGGTCGGTACGGTATCATTTCAGCAATGGTGGCCAGACGTTTCAGCATGTCAGCAGGGAGCGGACCCGCGTTGGCGGCGGCCGCGTTTTGCTCGACCTCGGCGGCCGACTTCGCGCCCATTAAGACGCAATGGATGTCTGGATTGCTGAGTACGAAACGGATGCCTAATTCCGGCAACGACATGCCGGTTTCATCGCAAAAGGCATACAAGGCATGGAACTGTTCGCGCCGTTGTTTGGAGATCCAATAGGCTGCTGGCGATTTCAGCTGCTCGTCGTAGCGGCGCGACAGCGCACCTTGTTGCAGGGGTGAGCCGACAATGATGCCCATGTTCGCCGCTTTGGCTGCAGGAAATATTTCGAGCGCGGCTTCGCGGTAGAGCAGGCTGTAGTTATACGCCGACAAGACCACATCAAACTTGCCGGTGCGACAGAGGTGAGCCATCTCGGTGGTGGTCGTGCCGCCGAGCCCGGTGTAGCGGATCTTGCCTTCGGCCTTGAGTTCGCCGAGCAATTCCAGGACCGGTCCCTCGACCTTCACCATATCCGTCCACCAGTCATATTGGCCGGGCCGGTCAGGCTCATGGATCATCAGGATATCGATGCAGTCGCGCCCGAGCAGGCGCAGGCTTTCCTCAACACTGTTGCGCAAGCAGGCTTTGTCCTGCGGCTTGAACGGTTGCGGGCGGCCGCCGAGTTTGGTGGAAAGAATGATGGGCGCCTTTACGCCGGCCAGAGCCTTGCCCAGCACCTCTTCACTGTTGCCGTAGCCCGGCGCCGTATCGAAATAGTTGATGCCGAGCTCTACACCACGACTTACGGCCTCTTTCGCTGCATCATACTGCGCTGAAAATGAGGCTACGAACAGCCCGCCGAATCCAACGCGACTGACCGGCAAACCGGTTCTCCCTAGTTTAACTGTTTTCATGTGATCTCCTGAACCCTTCTTTTCTAACACTGATGAAGGAATGATTGTCGAACGGGGTATGACAAACAATGGACGGATCATCATAAAACAATGGATATTTCCTCGCAAGACTTTGGAAGAGCGGCAGTGGGCAGAAGGCAGGTCGGACTTGCACAGCCTTCGAACTCAACATCCACCACCGGCGGAGAACGCCGGCACCAAAGATTAAAAGCGCGGACTATCCTAGGTGAATTAAGCCATGGGCAGCACGTGACGCTTGTTTGCTGACGCAAATTATATTTTGGAGCCGGCGGTCTCCGCCGGTAGCCCCTCCACAGGCGCGAAGCCCGACAGGCTGCTGGAGGGGCTGGGGGTGGGTCTCGGCCTGGCGAGGCTACCGCCGCGTTCGCGCCGGTATTGGGCGGGTGATCGCCCTGTAATGGCTCGGAAAACGCGGCTGAAGTGATAGGGATCATCAAAGCCCAGGCGCTGGGCGATCTCCTTGATCCGCAAGGAGGTTTGCCCCAGGAGATCACTGGCGTGATAGACCTGCAATTCCCGAAAATATTGATGCGGGGTGCGCGACGTCATGATACGGAATCGCTTACGGAACAGCGTCTCGCCCAGGTTCAGACGGTGGGCGAGATCCGCAACGGGCTGTCGTGCGACCTCCGCCAGCACGGCTGGGTCGCGGAGCCGATTGATCAGCTCGGCGATGCGGGGGTCATCTGCAAGATGAAGGTTGTGCTCAGCTTGTACGGTCAGTTCCTCCATCGCCCAACCCAAGGTGCGGTTGGCGCGCAATTGCGATAACACGGTTCCCACGGTGCGGGTTTCCCACCGGCGCACCAGGTCGCCCAGACGGCGCTTCCATTCTTCCGGATTGGGCAGATGCGTCACCAAGGGAATCCGCCACGCCTCGGAAATATCCTGACCTGGCAGTAACAAATGGAACACCGGCATGGTGGTACAGGGTTTTTCTTCCGCATGCCCTTCGATATGACGGATCATATCGAAAGAGCCCTCGTAGTTGTGCGAGGTTAGGCGGGGATTGCGTTGGAGATCAAAGTGTACGGCCAGATGGGTCTCGCCCACATAAGCCCAGGCATGAACGAACCCCGGCGGGAGAAACAGGGCGTCGCCGGGCTTAACGTTCAGGCTGCCGCCCAGGGCCTCGCACCAGATCCAGCTCTGCCCTTCGACCTGTAGATGTAAACAGAAGTCCCTCAGCGCCCGTTTATCGGTGATCGGTGCAATGGGGTTTGGCGCCCGATCATCGAGAATCCCAAACCGGAACCAGGGCGCTAACGGCCCCCTCCGCAGCCGGATCGGAATGGCTAGGGTAGGGGTGGCGATGGACGCGGAAGAAGGGCGAGGCCTGTCCTTCAGGCTGGATTTTGGCTGTCGCATAAATTACTCTCTATTTCATTCTGGCTGGCACTAAGTTAAGCATATTTCTGTCCTTTACCGCAAATAGTCTAGGCCATTAGGCGAAAACGAGAAAACAATGATTACCAGAACTGCAAATAACCAGGATCATAATCAAATGAGACCTCTCGTACGCCCTAATAGTCTAACAGCCTACAGTCTATCTCTTTGCTTGTGGGCAAAGAGGATGGTGCCCTCGTTTGCGCTTATCATACTGATTATATTGCCTAGTGTAGCGCGGGCGGTGTCTACACAGGGCTGGCAAGTGGTAAAATCTTCTCATTTTTTGGTGAGCTACACCGGTGATGAAGCCTTTGCTAAGAGCGTTTCGGACACGGCCGAGGATTACTATACGACCATTGCTGCGGACTTGGGGTTCACGCGCTATCAGAATTTCTGGGTTTGGGATAACCGGGTAAAGATTCTGATCTATCCGAATGCCAAATCTTTTGCCGAAGCTTGCCAGGCTCCGGTTTGGGCGGTGGGGCGAGCCAGTCATGATCGGCACGAAATCGCCAGCTATCAGCTGAGCGGACTGGGTTTTCTCAACTCGTTGTTACCCCATGAATTGTCACACTTAATCCTTTCGGATTTCATGGGGACGGCTAGGGTGCCGTTGTGGCTGACGGAGGGATTTGCCCAATGGGAACAAGAAGGTCGAAAATGGGCGGGCTTCAATGTGGGGCAAAGATATAAATTGAGAGACTTGCTGGTCGCGGATATCAGGGAGGACCCCGATCAACAACGGGTGGCGCTCTTCTATGCGCAATCGGCCAGTTTGGTGGGATTTATGATCAATACTTATGGAGGCGCCGCGTTTGGTTCGTTCTGTAAAGCGCTGCGAGATGGGAAAACCGTTGAGGCGGCCTTAGCCGCAAGCTATTCATCCGATGTTCCCACTTTGGACGTGCTTGAACAAAAATGGCTCAAATCGCTGCATTAAAAGCAGAAGAGGCTCTTGCAAAACCTACAGAGAAGAAGGTCGTGACGGAGCACGACCCTCCAGAAGATGATTGAAACGGCCTGTCTTGCAATATGGAGGGACGACCTCCGTGTCGTCCACAGGGTTTTGCAAGAGCCTCTAGAAGTCAGAAGTCAGAAGTCAGGAGACAGAAGTCAGATCTGAATCATGGCTCATGTCTCCTCAAGAACCTTCTCGGTCAAACCCACCCCTAGCCCCTCCGGGGAGGGGATCAATTATAAGAGATTGAATCCCAATAAGATCCCCTCCTCGGAGGGGCTAGGGGTGGGTCTCGACCCGGGGAACCCTATCGTGCGCCACCTCAATGCCACTGGCCCTTATTAATTGCATCAAGGGAATGTCTTAAATAACAACCGCGGCGTGTAAGGCGATTTGTAGGAGCAGCGCTTGCGCGCGATATCGGCCCAGTAAGACACACTCAATATTTAGACTGTGCTAACATCTGAATTCTCTCTTATAAATGGCGTTTTACCAGTGGCGGGATGCCTGTTATGCTCTCCGTCAATGAAACCAGCCTATTTTTATTCGTGGATACGTTCAGGCTTACTGGTAGTGGTCGGTAGCCTATTGGTGTCGTGTGCCACTGTGCCGGAAACAGGACGGCGGCAATTGCTTTTGACCAGCACCGGAGATGAGGCGCAACTGGGTCTATCGGAATTCCAAAAACTCAAGAAAGATACCCCCATATCGAGGGATGCGAGCGTCAATGCGCTGGTTCAGCGGGTGGGGAAACGGATTGCGGCGGTGGCCCCTTTGCCCAATGCCCAGTGGGAGTTTGTGGTATTTGATGACGCCAAAACGGTGAATGCGTTTTGTTTGCCTGGTGGAAAGGTGGGGGTGTATACGGGCATTCTGCCCATCACACTGAACGAAGGCGGGTTGGCGACGGTGATCGGGCATGAGGTCGCGCATGCGGTGGCCCGGCATGGGGGCGAACGAATGTCCGAGGCGATGCTGATTGCGTTGGGAGGCGTGGCAGTTGATCAGTTTATGAAGGAAAAATCGGATACCACCCGAATACTAGCGCTGGGAGCTTACGGGATTGGGAGCAGTGTAGGGGTCGCCTTACCTCACTCACGCCTGCAAGAGTCCGAGGCGGACCATCTGGGATTGATCTATATGGCGCGTGCAGGTTATGACCCCCGGCAGGCGGTGGATTTCTGGCGTCGGTTTGCCAGCTTCAATAACAAGGAGGGTGGCCACCCGCTTCAGTTCCTTAGCACGCATCCCGTTGACGCTACACGTATTAAACAACTTGAGGCTGAACTCCCCCAGGCTCTGGCTGAGTATCAAAAAACGCAAGGTGCAGGTCGATGATCCGTAACGAAAAAAAAGAGCGTGATGAACGCTTTGACCGGGCGGAACAGGTGATCTGGGTCGGGTTCTGGATCAATGCCTTCCTCATGGTCATGAAACTCGCGGCCGGCTGGTATGGTAAGTCCGAGGCGGTATTTGCCGATGGCCTCGAGAGCCTATGTGATTTATTTGCGATTACTTCGGCGATGGTGGCATTGAAGATGGGGCGGAAGCGATTCGACCAGAAGCATCCTTATGGGCATGGCAAGGCGGAGAGTCTTTCGGCGATCCTGGTGGCTCTTTTAATCCTGACGGCGGGAATAGGAATTATTTGGAAGGCGGTGGATACGGTCTTGGGTCATGATCTTGAGACGCCCTGCTTGATGGCGGTGCTGGCGGCCGCCGCCACCATTATCATTAAAGAAGGGCTCTGCCGGTATACCTTAAGGGTTGCTGGAAATCTGGAAAGTCCTTCGGTGGTGGCGGTTGCCAAGGATCATCGAAAGGACGCGATCACCTCGATTGCGACTCTGATTGGAGTCACCGGCGCTTATCTTGGGTTCAAGATCATGGATCCTCTTGCGGCGGCACTCTCCGCCATTTTCATTATTCGTATCGGGTGGCAGACGTTACGCCCGGCCGTGGGCGATTTAATGGATTCGTCTTTGCAGGCAGAATTTTTGGTTAAAATAACTCAAACGGCCGCTGGCGTTGAAGGCGTGGCGGGCGTTCATGAGATTCGAGGTCGCCGTTCTGGCCAATATGTGATTATAGACCTTAAACTCGACATGGATGCCTTGATGACGGTTAAACAGTCCCATGACATTGCCACGCAGGTCAAAAGTGAATTATTTAGTCAATTCCCGAATATTGGGGACGTCATGATCCACATCAATCCACACGCTGAAGAGCACGAAGACCTGACCAGATTGTAACAATGACAATAGTCAGGATTCAAAACTCTGACTGCTGCCTTCTGACTCCTGACTACTGACTACTGTCTTTTGCTGGGCCGGCAGAGACAATCACCTGTGAGGCGCGCAGAAGATAGGTTCCGAGTTTATACCCTTTTCGCGTTTCTTCGATAATCACGCTTTCAGGTTGTTCCTCTGAGGCAATTTGGGCCACACACTCGTGGCAATTGGGGTCGAATACTACCCCTTTGGTTTCGATGGGCGTCACGCCTGCTTTTTCAAGATGCGTTTGGAGTTGTTTGAGAATCCCTTCAAACCCCTCGAGGACGCTGTGTTTGACGTGATGTTGGCGGGCGGCATCAAGTCCCAACTCGAAATGATCAACAATCGGAAGCATATCCTGAAGGAGCCGCTCGGCGGCTCGGCGCGCGGTGTCTTCCCGATCCCTGATTGTACGCTTACGGAAATTATCAAAATCCGCCTGGAGCCGCAGGAGACGATCCTTTAAGGCGGCAATTTCCTGATCCTTAGGATCTGTCGCAGGTTGTTCCTCCGCTGGCACCATTACGGGTTCAAAAATGGGAGAAGGGGTTGCGGTACCGGCCAAATCAACCTCGACCGGATCCGCCGCTGTATTTTCGTGTTGATGTTTTTTGCTCATATTGCCACTTCAAATCTAAAGAAATGGGCGGGGGGGGACTTGAACCCCCAAGCCTTGCGGCACAAGATCCTAAGTCTTGCGTGTCTGCCAATTTCACCACTCGCCCAACTTATTTACAATGAATAACTTACGTAAGACCTAAAAATTAATTATATTGATGTTTGCGCCAGTTTGCGTCAATTTAATAGTGCAAATAGCGAACGCCCATCTTCCTGAAACAGTGCGTTCAGAATACATAAGTGGAACTACACGGTCAAGGCTCGCGAATGCGTACGCCATAGGCACCAGATAGGGACTCTGGGAGGCTGCCCAGTAAACTGCCCGGAAAGCTACCCAGAAATTATTTGATGTGATCGGCATCATCCTAACCCAGCTTAGCCGGAACCAAGAGGAATATTTTGAACAGAAGCACGCAAATGCGGCTGCGGCGAGTACGCCGCAACCGCATTATTTTTGGAATTCAAACACCTGGCATTTTCGCCGACATGTCCGCCGGAGTCCGG
>JBBQNS010000067.1:0-20838 GCA_038330175.1 Kiritimatiellia bacterium | reverse complement strand
GGTATCAGTGAAATCGGCGTTGGGGCGAGGGAAAAGGGAGTTTGGGGCTCAATGGGGGCTGCGGGCGCTACCGTCGCGACAGGGGGCGCGATGGTTACTGGGGCTGGAGCGAGCTCTGTTGCGGTTAAAGGTTGGTCGGGTGATGAAATGGGGATAATGCCCGAACATTGCTTACACCGTATTTTTTTACCAATCAGAGTTTGCGAAACCTTAGTTTGCCATTGGCAGGAAGGGCAGGTGACGTTGATGTTAGCGTTACTGGACGCATCCTGGACTTGTCCGAGCACAATAGGTGCGGCTGCTTTTTTGGGCGTGTTCGTCGGTTGAGATACGGGGGCTTGCTGAGCCGATTTTGGAGGAGGAGTGAGCTGAGCGGTAGAACTGACGGGGGCCGCCTTGGGCACAGGCGTAGCCATCACTTGCGGTGTCGCAATGGGGGCCACAGGCGGCGGGGAGACCACTGGTGCAAAGGGCGTGCTGGCAACGGGTTCGAGGACAACTTGCGCGGTAGGGGCTTTCACGGGGGCGGCAACCGGCGGGGTCCCTTTCCCAACAGGGATGGGTTTGCCACACTTGGGACACTTCACTTCCGTAGGCATTCTGGCCGGCATCGCCTTGATTTTCAACTTCGCCTTGCAACTCAAACATTCAATAGGGATCAATTCCATAGCATAACTCCTTAGTTCAGATCATGAAGTGCCAGCGTCTCATTCACATGATTTATTAAAACTAGCAACGGCCACTCGAATAGACAACCCATTTTAAGAAAAAAATTCCCCACAGCTAATTGACCTATTGTCTATTCTTACCCTGCCTTGACTGTTGAATGCCTACTGGCGTGAGGAGTATACCGGTAGCTAAAAGATTTTTGGTTTAATCGATGGTAAACGAACAATATAAAAATTTGGTTGCAAACGACTTGACCACGGAAGAACTAGAGGACTACTGTTGGCTTGTGTCGTAAGAAAATATGGTCGCAGTTTTTCGGGTATTATTTTTAGAGATAAGGAAAGATGTATGAGAGAGAACGTGCAAGTGCAGGATGAGTTAAAGGCATTCCAAGGTATCTGGCATTCTGGATTTTATGCAGGCGATCCTCGCAACCCGACGTTCGGTTTGTGGGGCATAACATCGTTTATGGGTGTTTCTCACGCCGTGTATCTTGCCTGTTGTAAGCCTAACGTTATGCCATCAACGACTGTGCTCGAAATTGGCTGTGGACGTGGCGCTTGGACAAGACTTATGTTGAATGCAAAACATGTATACTGTCTTGATGCCCTGAGTGCTGAGCATAATGGTTTCTATGACTATGTTGGAAGGCTGGCCAATGTGGATTACTTCAAAGTGGAGGACTTTTCGCTTAGTGAGATACCCTCCGATTCTATCGATTTTGTATTTTCTTATGATGCCCTTTGCCACGTCTCGTTTACTGGTATTTCGGAATACGCCACGAATTTGTTTGATCGAATGCGCCAGGGTGCGCATGGCGTATGGATGGTTGCCGACTATGAGAAATATAATAGGTTTGTCTGCAATCAGCAGGCGTACTGTGTTTTGAATGCTCTTCTGCCTAGGAGTAAGAGCTTATTCATTCGCCCCCTTTTAAAGTTTTTCGTGCGAATCGTGACAAAATGGAATGACAGAAGATATCGCTTGCGCGCCCTGAATATTGAAGAGGATAACGCGCCTCGTCCAGGCCGCTGGTATCACGCTGGAACCAAGAGAACGTGTCAAATGTTGCAGGAGAAAGGATTTACAGTGATGGACGAGGATATGGGGCTAGACTTTCGGAGTCCACTCATCCATTTTCGAAAATAGGCTTTGACCGGGATTGAACGATTGAGTCGTAATTTGATTCGAAAGAAGATGGAGTGTTAGCGGTGTCGAGTCGGACCGTTAACCTCTGCTCTCAAACAGGCGCGTGCCTTAGTGCACAGAGGAGTTGGTCGCTTTCATGACTGCTGGTATTCAATTTGATTAAAATATTACATAAAATAATGCGAAATATCCTGATTTGCATTGCGGTGCTATCGGCGCATAACTAGTGGGCACGGAGTGTGTCAAGAATTGGAGGTCGGGGGGATGATTGAATTTCAATGGTGCAAAGAAGACGCGGATGATTTGGTGCGGAGCTGTAAACTGGATGACGTCTGGTTTTTGATTCAAAAATATATCCCGCGGGAAGCAAGGGTTTTAGAATCAGGCTGTGGATTGCGACGATATGTGCGGTTTCTGAAAGATGGCGGGTGGAGCATTGTTGGCTTGGAACTTTCCCCGCAGAGAGTAGCCCAAGTGAAGGATATCTGGCCAGACTTAGAAATTGTTCAAGGTGATGCAGCTCATTCCCCCTTTCCGAAAAATTCATTCGACGCCGTGATTTCGTTGGGAGTGGTGGAGCATTGGGATGTTGGTCCGCAGCCACCATTGAGAGATATCTGCCGGGTCCTGAAACCTGAAGGCGTAGCCATTATCACCGTTCCTTGTAATAATCGTGTGCGGCAAGTCAAGCAGAGGTTGTGGTGGTATGAAGTGACCCAGTTTCCTCGGGCTGTTGCAAAGTATATGTTAAGGCATCAGCCGCAGCCTATCCTGCGTTTTAAGCACAACCTTGATTATTAGGTTTATCCTGCTTATGGCGCTTTTTTCGAGTATCGTATGACAAGAGAGGAGTTTGCCGTGGAGTTGGAGCAAGCTGGCTTTCGGATTATCGAGCAGTGTCCCATCGCTAGAATTGACGGCATTTATCATGAGTTAAATCCTTTTAGATTGGTGGTTAAATTTCGGGGTTGGCGTTATTATCCTTCCCGGGTGGGGCGATGGCTAAACGACTTTCTTTCGCGGAAACCCTATTTTCATCCACATATGCAGGCCGCTATTGTTGTTAAGGATAGGGATGCTGTAGTTGTAAAGCTGTAATCAATGATGACTTTTTTGTAAAATTAAGCAGTGAGGCTCATGGCTGTGAAAACAACCAAATCAGGCGTTAGTCGAGAATATTTATTCAATAGCCTGCCGGATGTTGGTGTGCGGCATGCCACAATATGGGGTACTTCGGTTACCCTTTTAACCCAGATTGCGCGACAGGCTATATCTTTGGCTGGAACAATCGTTGTGGCCAGATATCTGGCGCCAGCGGACTTTGGTTTGGTCGCCATGGTTGTTGCTCCGCTTGCGATTATTGAGGTTGTGCGGGAATTCGGCCTGATGAATATCTGTGTGCAAGCCCCAGTGCTTGACCATGACAGGGTCAATGCTCTTTTCTGGTTCAATGCCGTAGCTGGAATTGTCGGTGGCGTTGGCGTCATACTCTGTGCGCCACTGCTTGCCGCATTTTACTCCCTGCCAGATATCGTCCCTGTGGCCAATGTATTGGCGACAGGCTTAATTATTGTTAGTTTTAGCATCCAACATTATGGCTTGCTACGGCGTAATATGCAGTTTGGGACTTTGGCATTGTTGGAAACGCTTTCGACTGCGGTGTCTGTAGCGCTAGGGATTCTCGCGGCTCAGGCTGGGTGGGGGTACCGGGCTATCCTTGTGCAAATCATCAGTGCACGATTTATGAGCGCTGCGGGTGTTTGGGTACTTTGTGCTTGGCGACCAACCTTTAGTTGGAAAATAATGGGCGTTCGGGACTTGTTGAGTAATGGGGCTCATTTGACGGGAAGTAGTCTCGTCAGCGTTGTGGCGCGCAGTCTGGATGCGATTGTTCTAGCGCGAGTGGCGGGTGCCCATTCTGTCGGGATCTACACACGCGGCATAGCCATATGCATGCTACCGGGGGGATTGGTTGAGGGGCCACTAAGTGCGATTTCTGTTTCGGTGCTTTCGCGACTTCGGGATAAGCCCGATCGGGGCATGAAAGCGGTGCAGCAATTTCTGCGTATTTTGACAACGGTAATGGCTGGAATGGCATTGGCGTTAGGTCTGGGGCCAGAACTTATTGTTTCTGTGATTTTGGGTAAGCAATGGCTTGCTGTTGCGGTTTTGGTTCCGCCATTAGCGTTGCTTTCGATTGCCTTGTCGTTGGCCAATGCGGCAACCGTATTGGCAACAGTCTATGGGGCACTGTCATCATTATTGCGATACACATCTGGGGGGGCGATTTTTCTGGCTGTTATGGTCGTGTGGGGGGCAGTTGGCGGGATGATGCGCCTTGCGGTGGCCTATGCCGTCACCATGTTAGTGACCTCGGGGTTATCATTATTCCTGATCGGTCGGCAAATTTTCCCGCATACGCGGATGATTCAACGTACGGTGCTACCCCCCGTAGCGGTGGCGTTGGCAATTTGGGCTGGGGTGACGTTTATGGTGGCATATTGGTCTCTGTCGATGATAATGGCCTCCGTAGTCCGTCTTTTGATCGGAGGAGCGCTTTACTCCGCGTGGATCTACTGGTATGTGATCTACCATGGGAAGGCTTGGTTGTTTTTCTTTGTGAGTGCCAAGCCGCTGCGTGTTGAGAAGGCTGGGTCCAGTTGTGCCTAGCTTAAGATGGGAGGGGTGATGATGGCAGATGTATTGATTCGATTCTACAAGTGGTGGCATGGGAGACTGCGATTAAAGGGAGCAGGGCTACTGCTCAAGTTGGTCGCTCAAAGATATCGCGGTCTTCAGAATTATCCGCTTTCCGTGCCTGAGGTGGGAGTTGTGCTGTTGGATCTGCGGGATATGGGTTCTTTTATGTGGCTTAATTATGCCGTTGATGGGCACCATCCAGAAGAAGCGCTCGTTACGATTATACATGCGCTCGCGAAGCCTGGACAGGTCCTTTGGGATGTTGGGGCCAATGTGGGGCTCATCTCGGCCTTGTGTGCCGGAGGGGATTTCGGTTTTCGTCGTATAGAGGCTTTTGAACCAAATCCGGCATTGCTGGGAAGTTTGCGAGCATTATTGAAAGATTCATCCTGCGTACGCGTTCATGGTATCGCGTTGGGTGATTGTGAAACCAAGGCTATGTTGAACCTAAAACGTGGTGATTCCACTCGAAGCTCGTTAGTTGACGAGGGCGAGGAATCGCTCGAAATCATGATAAGTGCAGGTGATGTCTTAATCCAAGCGGGGCAGGCCGAATCGCCTGACATTATCAAGGTGGATACGGAGGGATTTGAACCTCAAGTTCTGGCGGGATTGAAGGAAACAATTTTGGAGAAAATGCCGTGCATGATCTTTGAGGAGTTTTCGTCCCTTGATAGCTTTGTGATGTCTTATGTCGCTTCTGGCTATAGGCGGTTTTTTATTACACGCGATGGCTACTTGACAATCGACAAGAATCATCCTGTCCGGGGGCACAATGGAGCTTTAATTCCTCCGCATATTAATGTTTCGCATATGATGGTATGAAGATGGGAAAAGCCTATGTAATCGAATTTGCGCTCTTGATGCCATATCGCCATAAAGGTGGATTCTGGGAGCGCGATGGGGGCCTACTTGCGACAGAGGCTCGGCGACAGGGTATTGCTGCCTCTCTGGTGTTGTTGCCCGGGGATACTGAGGAAGAAGACAAGCCGCTTATCACGGGAACGTTGCGAGAAATGGCAGACCCACATTGGTGGCGGGTTCGTTCTCCCGACATGGTCGTGCTTTATGCCTGGGGCATGCCGAGGTATGCTCCCGTCGCTAAGGCTATTCGAGATGCGGGAATTAGACTCCAAGTTCAGATCGATTCAGATGGGGTGGTCAGCCCTCGAGTGCATCCATGGCGATACTTATACAAGATCTATTGGACATACAGGGATGAAGGGTTCCGTGGACGTTTTCATTTATTATCTCCGGTTACTGCTATCTTTAATTTAATTTTACATTGGGGATTCCCTGCGGCCTATGACAGGCCCATGTTGACACATTTGGAACAGGCGGATTGGATTGCGTTGGAATGCCCCATCGCAGTAGGGCGGATGAAGGGTTTCCTGCGCCGCATGGGGCGAAATGATCTATCTGAACGTGTGATTGCCTGTCCACATCCGGTGGATAACAGTTTTCTATGGTGTGGTGCGACAAAATCTCGGAAAATCGTAGCGATTGGACGATGGAATTCACTTTTAAAAGATTCCGTGCTTCTGATGTCAACCCTAAGGCTAACATTAGCGCGGCATCCAGCTTGGACAGCTACCATTATTGGTGATGGGCGTGAGATGGTGTTGCGGGAGATTGGCCGATGGGAAACTGACCTAAGCGATAGGCTTAATATTTGTGGTAAAATTCCTCATGAATCCATTTCTGAGGAACTTCAACATGCCAGTATTTATCTGGCCACTTCTCGCT
The DNA here is from genome assembly GCA_038330175.1 of Kiritimatiellia bacterium. Lineage (GTDB taxonomy): Bacteria > Verrucomicrobiota > Kiritimatiellia > CAIKKV01 > CAITUY01 > JAABPW01. The sequence goes on along the minus strand of JBBQNS010000067.1, from coordinate 14,574 downwards.
ACGAAAGTTTCAATATTGCTGCGGCTGAGGCTCTTTGTTGTGGGGTTTCCGTTGTTGGGCCTGCTTGTCTGCCTTCATTTCAATGGTTTGTCTCGAAAAATTCAGGGTCTGTTTCTCTGAATCGAAACAGTATCGAACTCGCCCATATGTTGTCCTCTGAAATTTGGGCTTGGGAAACTGCGCAACGTGAGCCCCAAGCGATTGCTGCCGATTGGAGACAGGCAGTCAGTGCGGAAGCGTGTGTGAAGTCGTTGCTGACGCGTTTGGCTTGGGCTCAGGAAAGCATAGGTATTCTCGAGCAAGCAAATGAATAATATGAATGTTCTTTACGATTATCAGGCTTTCGGGTCGCAGCGTGCCGGTGGTGTGTCGCGGTATTTTGTTGAGTTAATGAAGGCATGGCAGAACGACGATGGTGTGCAGGCTGATCTGGTAGCTCCGTTGTCGGTCAATCGGCATTTGCGTGAAGCGAGGCAGCAGGGGCTAAGATCTGCTATTGGCGTTAACGTGCGAGAATGCTGGGGGCCGAGCAGAGTGCTATCACTGGCGAATCGAGTCTGTTTTGGGATGGGAACGTGTGTTCGTTCTTGGGAGATTTATCACCCGACCTATTATAATGCCCTGTGGCCGTCACCCCGTTCTAAGAAACGTGTGGTAACGGTTTTTGACATGACTCACGAACGATTTCCTAGTTTATTTTCACCAAATGATCCCACTACAACCCGAAAACGTCTTATGGTGGCTTCGGCTGATGGAATAATTTGTATTTCAGAGTCCACGCGGAGAGACCTTATCGAATTGATGGGTACACCCGAAGCGAAAATCAAGGTCATTCACCTAGCTACGTGGATCGGGAGTGTTCGTGCCACTTCGCTTTCCTTTGCCCGACCCTATTGGCTGTTTGTGGGGGCACGTGGGGGGTATAAGGATTTTGGTGTTTTATTGGATGCAATGGCCCAGTCTGAGATGTTGAAGTCGACCTCGGTAATTTGTTATGGAGGTGGACCCTTTACGCGGGATGAACAGGGAGAACTGGCGCGACGAGGCTTGGAGGGACGTTTTCATGCGATGTCCGGGACGGATTCTCTCCTCCGTAGCGTCTACGAGAATGCCATAGCCCTTGTTTACCCCTCTCGTTATGAAGGGTTTGGGCTACCGCCACTGGAAGCGATGACTTTGGGTTGTCCTGCTATTGTGGCAGATGGTAGTAGTTTGCCCGAGGTTGTTGGTGGTGGCGGTGAAATATTTCCGTCTGGTAATGCTGACGCTTTAAGCACAATTATGGAACGGATTCTGGTTGACGAGAGTCATCGGCGATCGCTAAAAGAGGCTGGTTTCGTGCAGGCATCTCGTTTTTCATGGTCAGACACTGCGGCACGGACAAGACTGTTTTATGATCAAATGCTTGCGTGATGTATATTAATATCCAAGTGCAATACAAAAAGGACATACAGTGAGACTGCCGTTGCGTTCAGTTGAGGGTTTAGGCCCTAGGAAAAGTATGTTGTGGCGCTGGATTCGTTTTTTAGCTCCTCGCCGTTTTCGTTTTTTTTACGAGGGCCATCCTTCATTTCCAGGGCAACTTTGGTATGAAGAGCGCAAACTGGTTTACCAAACAGTATGCGCGCAACGCCCCCGTTTTTGTTATGAAATTGGAACCTGGCGGGGAGGTGGGAGCACCTATTTTACCGCTTGTGCGCTAGCATCGAATGGGGTTGGAGTTTTGCATACTGTTGAAATTGATGAGGCTTTATACACTGAGGCTGTGGCCAACTACCATCGGATTGCGCCTGAATTGAGTCGGTATGTGAACTTGCACTGTGGGGATTATCGAGAGATATATGGGCCGATACTAAAAGCCTCGCCAGAGGTAGATATGTTGTTTCTTGATGGGCTTGAAAATGCTGATCTTAATGAGCAGGAATTCCTTTTTTTTCTTCCCTACATGAAAAAAGGTGCACTTATTTTTCAGCATGATTGGAATACGGAAAAAGCACGGCAGGTAAGGGAATATCTCGAGCAATCTTCTGAATGGAAAATTATCAAAGTGCTGTCACCCCCATATTCGCCCGGATTTGCCTTAAGTGTTAAAATATAAGGATTTTAATGCCTGCGAATTTAATTTGTTCTTTTACGTCTAGAGTCAGAGGCCAACTTAGGCGGATGCTGGGCTATCCATTTCTCCGCAATGTGAACGGGTGGAAGGGGGAGGGAGCACCGCGACGATGCTTAATGGTTTATTTGGCGCTTCCCTTCACTCGGTCTCCGACCCATCCCTCTTTCCTGTCTCACCAGAATTTGGGGCAATCGAAACTGATGGCCAAAGCATTTGGTGATGCTGGGTTTGTGGTGGATGTCGCTGATTTTCGAGATCCACGTATCCCTGTCAGCACATGGGTGTATGATGTGATTATTACCCACCATCCGTCATTGGAGGTAATCAGCCATGTTGTGGGGCCATCCACTCAGGTTGTATATCTTGCAACAGGAATGTGTCATGCCGAGCAGAATCGGCGCCTACAAATTCGCCTTGATGCTTTGGAGAGACGTCGAGGTTTCCGTATTCCGATGTTTGTAAAAAATGATGAACAAATGACTGTGATGAAGCGCGCGGATGCTATTGTTGCGTTCGGAACGCCGGATACAATGGGTATTTGGGAGAGGGAGTATATGGTGCCGGTTCATTATTTTAACAACAGCGGATTCGATTGGATCCGTCCGGCTGAGTCTATGCACATGGATTGCACAAGACATTTTTTGTTTTTTGGTGGCGTAAACCAAGTTCTTAAAGGGTTGGATTTAGTTTTAGAAGCCTTTTCTGTTCGCCCCAATCTTCATTTGCATGTAGCAGGATATTATGATCAGGAGCCTGAGTTCTGTGCCTGCTATGAACATGAGATGCTTCATCTGCCAAACATTCACATGCATGGTGTCGTCGTAATCGGTTCGGCTAAGTGGAACTCTTTAATTAGTCAATGTGCTTTCATGGTCCTGCCGAGTTGTAGTGAGAGCCAAGTCGGTTCGGTAATTCAAGGGATGTTTGCCGGTATGGTACCGGTGGTGACGTCTGCTGCAGGGATTGATGTCCGGTCTTGTGGGTTTGAGTTGCCTGATGATGTGGAGGCTGGGCTGGGGTCTATGCTTGACCGGTTAAGTGAACTTCCGGATTTTGAATGGGTGGCTAGGCGGGAGAAGGTTTTAATGACGGCGAAGAATTGCTACAGTCAAAAGGTGTTTTTTGACCGATGGCGTGCAATTTCAAAGGGTTTTGCTGAAAAGCAGGCAGTGAACGCTGATGGGATAATGTAAGGCAGCGAAGGGGTTATAGCGCGATGTGGTTTAATTATAATAGGGTGCTGCCATGGTTGGGGGTTTTGGGTATTGCCGGACTTGCGATTTATGGGGCGTCTTCAGGGCAGATGTTTACGGTTCTTGCTGGCATGTTGGGCGTTTTTTTATTGGTTATGGTCATTGCGCGGCCACATTTTCTCCTGAGTCTGACAATTTTTGCCATGGCGAGTGAAGTTTCATTAGATTTCTTGCCTGTCCAGATGTCTCTCTACATGATGGTAGGGGTGGTGTTTTGTGCGTCGGCACTTTTGGAGCGGGTTTGGAGACGGGGAGACCGGATTGAGCCGCAAGATCGTGCTGTTCTGTTTTGGGTTTTAGGGTTTACCGTTGTTATGATGGTGACGGCGGTAATAAGAGGTTCAGGCCTTAAATTTTTCGGTAGTGAAAAATGGGGGGGGCGCCCTTATGTCTTTATATTTTTTGCGGTGCTGGTATTAATCCACGGCCTCCTCATTTCTTTGAATAAAACTCAAGTCAAGCGCCTCCTTTACGGATTTTGTTTTGCGGGGCTGTTTCCGGCTTTAGCCTCAATTGTTGCCAGATATGGGGGGTCCGACATTCTTTCACGGTTCATAGCGAAAGCTGATGAAGTGGCGCAAGTTGCTACCGGATTGGTTGGGGAAGATGCTTCTTTTCGGTTGCAGGTTGCCAACGTTGCCGCCATATATCTGTTCCTTCTGATGTGGTTGGTGCAGTATTCAAAGTCAGTGGTAAGCCGAATGATGATGATATTGTGCGGGATATTAGGAATTGTGTTGACGGGGTTGTCCGGACACCGGATTTCGTTACTCTATGGAGTGGTGTTGAGTGCCTGTTTTCTGATGTTAAATGTGCGAATACCATTGTGGGCGCGTTTGATGAATCGTTACACAATTTCGTTGGTTGGGATCCTTTCGGCCATGATCCTGTTTTCATCTCGCTTGCCTCTGATGTTTCAGCGGAGTTTAGCCTGGTTGCCATTCATGGACTTAACAGGAGATAATCGCATTGATGCGAGTATCACTTCCCAGTGGCGGATTGAGGTGTGGAGGCGTGTATGGGAGATTATCCCTGACTATTGGTTGCTTGGTAAAGGTTTTGCATTTTCCAGCGGAGAGATGTTGAGTTATGTCAATTGGACCATGAATGATTACGACTTCGTATTAACTTCACATAATTATCATAATGGCTTTATTAATATTTTAGTGGATCTTGGCTTGCCCGGGATATTTTTCACGCTAGGGTTTATTGTAGTTGTGTTCAAACGACATTATCTTTTGTTGGCTGCAAAATGGAACAGCGACATGTTGCGTCATTTCCATCAAGTTATGTTGGCTGGTTTTTGTGCCCAAATTTTGGTGTATCTGGTGGTCGGTGGCGGGGTAACGACTTTGGTGACATTGTTCTTCTGGACGTTGATGTTGATCCAGTTGGTGCGAGCAGATGCGAAATTGGCTGTTCCGGGATCGGCAAGCCTCAATGTTCCGTCAATTTGACCCACAGGCTAAAGTGAGCTCTCATGGATATATCAATCATAACTCCGAGTTATAACGGACTGGGGACGCTCCCGTTGGCGACGGCGTCGGTAGCCGATCAGGATGGAGTTTCGGCTGAGCACATTGTGGTCGATGGTGATTCATCCGATGGCACGGGGCCATGGTTGCCACAGCAGCCCGGGCTACGCTGGGTCAGCGAACCGGATCGAGGCATGTATGATGCGATTAATAAGGGGATGTTGATGGCGTGTGGGGAGGTGATGGGCTACCTGAATTGTGACGAACAATATCTGCCTGGTGCCTTGGCCACCGTTACGGAAGCGTTTCGATCGCATCCTGAAATCGATTTGATTTACGGTGATATGCTGGTGATTGATTCGGCCGGTCAATTCCTGGCATTCCGTAAATCACACCCGTTGCGTTGGGCTTTTGTGGCGGCTACTCATCTTTATGTGCCCAGTTGCGCTTTGTTCTGGAGGAAACGGTTAGTGGATGATGGCCTGGCCTTTGATGTGCGGTGGAGAATACAAGGCGATGCGGATTTCGTGATCAGGGTGCTTAAAGCTGGTTACCGAACCCTTCATCTTCGGCGCTATCTAGCGGCGTTTTCGCTGTCTTCCTCCAATTTGGGAGCGACCGTTGGCGCGCGATCAGAGATGTTGGCGGCCCGGCGTGAGGCTCCTTGGTGGATTCGTCACGGTCGTTGGATATGGAGTGGGATGCGACTTGTTGAAAAATGGGTTTATGGTTCCTACTTGCAGCATTGTCCATTCGACTATGAGATCTACACTAAAGACGCGCCGGTGAGGCGACGAAGATTTGAAGTGTTGCGGGCATCATCTAGATGGCCTACTAATAAGTCGCAAAAGATGGAGTGAATGATGCGGATTCTTGTACTTCATAATTATTACCAGAACCCTGGTGGCGAGGATAAAGTTTTTGAAGCCGAAGTGGCTTTGTTGGAAGCTGCTGGGCATGAGGTGGTTCGATTTGTTCGTCGCAATGCTGAATTAGAGGGGCGTGGGGCTCTTTCATGTCTAGTGAGCGCGTGCTGGAATCGGCAGGTCGTGGATGAACTACGGCGCTTGATCGTTCGATGGCGTCCGGACGTGGCCCACGTTCATAACGTTTTTGCGGTGTTGAGCCCCGCGGTTTACCGGGTTCTCCACAATGCGGGAATTCCCGTTGTTCAGACCCTGCATAATTACCGATTTATATGTCCGGGCGCCAAACTTCTTCGAAATGGAAAATTCTGCAATCTTTGTAGTTGTCGCAGAATTGCTTGGCCAGCAGTGGTTCATCGCTGTTATCAGAATCGTATAGGTTCCTCGTTAGGTATGGTAGTGGTGTTGGCGTTACATCGACTATTCCGGACTTGGGATCGACAAATCGATCTTTATTTGGCGCCCAGCGATTTTGTCAGACGCCAGATGTTGGCGGCTGGCTTTCCTGAATCACGCTGTGTGGTCAGACCCCATTTCACGGATGATCCCGGTCGAGGGGGGGATGGCCTAGGTGTTTATGCCGTTTATGTGGGGCGCTTGGAACAGGAAAAAGGCTTGATCCCGCTTATTCAGGCTTGGCGGAGTCTGCCAAACTATCCCTTATATCTGATTGGTGACGGACCGTTGCGGGCCGAGCTTGAGGTGCTTATCAAGGAGCCAGGTTTGAATCACGTGCAGATTACTGGCTGGTTGGCCCATGCCGAAGTTTGTGAGAGGGTTGGTGGAGCAGGATTGTTGGTGGTGCCTTCGATCTGTCCTGAAAGCTTTGGTTTAACGGTGATTGAGGCGATGGCACGAGGGGTGCCGGTGCTAGCCTCGCGGGTCGGCGCTCTGCCGGAAATGGTTCGTGATGGGGTGACGGGCCTTCTTGTGGAGCCTGGAAATGTGGCTGAGTTGGCCACGGCGGCACGCCGTCTAATGATTGATTGTTCGTTACGGAAAAATATGGCACGGCATGCTCGGGAGCATTATGAGGCGAGGTTCACGCCTGAAAGGGGCTATGCTTCATTGATCGGAGCCTATCAGCTTGCCAGCGAGATCCATTCGCAAAGTAAAGGATAGGTTATTACAAGTTTGGTTAGATGGAGTTTGATGTTTTAGAAAAAATACACTTTAATTTTGAGTGTCATGCGAAGGGACAGATATGAAGAAAGCGCTTGTGTGTGGTGCTGGCGGGTTTATTGGGGGGCACTTGGTTAGACGGCTCAAATCTGAGGGGTATTGGGTGCGCGGTGTTGATATCAAACAACATGAATTCAGTGTAACCGTTGCTGATGATTTTATGGTTGGTGATTTGCGCGAACAGTTATTCTGCAGGAAAATCACTTCCGACATAAAGTTTGACGAGCTGTATCAGCTTGCTGCTGATATGGGCGGAGCTGGTTATATTTTTACTGGCGAACATGATGCCTGTGTGATGCACAACTCCGCTACCATTAATCTAAACATGGTGAATGAGGCGAAAAATACTGGAATTAAGAAAACATTCTATTCGTCCTCTGCCTGCGTCTATCCGGAAGGCAAACAGCTTGATCCCTATAATCCGGGCTTGCCAGAAGCGGTCGCTTATCCTGCTTGTCCCGATAGCGAATACGGTTGGGAAAAACTTTTTAGTGAACGTCTCTATTTGAGTTATGCGCGAAACTATGGCATGGAAGTTCATATCGCACGATTTCATAACATTTTTGGCCCTGAGGGGACCTGGGATGGAGGGAAAGAAAAGGCGCCGGCGGCGGTTTGTCGAAAAATTGCCGCGGCTGCCCAGGGCGGCGAAATTGAGATATGGGGAGATGGTGAACAAACGCGCACATTTCTTTATATCGATGAATGTCTCGATGGTATTCGCCGTCTGATGGCTTCCGATTTTGCGGGCCCCGTTAATATTGGATCTGATGAGCTGATTTCTATAAATGGTCTTGCTAGGTTGGCTATGCGCTTGGCTAATAAGGAGCTTTCCATCAAGCACATTCCTGGGCCGCTTGGTGTCCGTGGCCGCTGTTCTGATAACACATTAATTCATGAAAAGCTGAGCTGGCGACCCACTTGGCCATTGGCGCGGGGACTAGAGATGACCTATCGCTGGATCGATGAGCAAGTCAAGAATAAGCCTTGTTCAAAAACATGAACATACATCGCATCTATGAGCCTTTTTTCCGGATTTATAGGGGGCGTCGTTTAAAGCTTTTTTATAGCCTTTTCAATTTTAAGGGCGATGAAACTCTTTTAGATGTGGGGGGCGGGGCATATTTTTGGATGCTTGGTAAAGAACTAGGTTTCACTATTCCTCGAGTGACCATTCTTAATCTCGGCGCCCGCCCTTCAGGGATGGAACCGCATTTGGATTGGAGAACGGGTAATGCCTGTGCGCTTCCCTTTCCGGATGAGGCTTTTGATTATGTGTTCAGTAATTCCGTGATCGAGCATGTGGGGGATGACGACGCCCAGTTGAAAATGGCAGAGGAGATACGACGTGTTGGACGTAACTATTTCATCCAGACCCCTGATCGTCGGTTCCCGTTTGAGCCACATTTGCTTACGCCCTTTATACATTGGTTTTCGCGCGGAATTTATGAGGGGCTCGTGCCTAGGTTTACGATCCGCCATTGGCTGAATGGATCCCCGGAAGATGATACGGAGCTTAAGGGGATACGTCTTCTTAATCGGGCCCGGATGAATACTCTGTTCCCGGACGGGCAGGTTCTGGTTGAACGTACTGCAGGATGGCCGAAATCCTTGATTGCCTACCGTCGAAGTGGGGAAAGCCCAATATGAATGAACTGTCTGCTGATAGTCTGGCGACTGTGAGGGCGATGAACCGTCGGCCATGGATGAATGTTCTGGGTACTCAGGTTTCTGTTTTGAACTTGGTTGAGGCCGTGAATCTGATCGAATTCTGGCTGCAATCCCAGCGTGTTGGGCGTTATGTTTGTGTAACGGGGGTGCATGGTGTCATGGAAGGTTTACGTGACGTAGGGATACGAATGATCCACAACCGTGCAGATGCGGTGGTGCCGGATGGAATGCCGCTCACTTGGTTGGGTTGGTGGCACGGTTATCGCGACATGAATCGGGTCTATGGACCGGATTTGATGTTGGCCATGTTGGAGGTATCTGCCCAAAAGGGCTACACGAATTATTTCTACGGAGGGAAGGCGGGGGTGGCGGATGATCTGGGTAACCGGATGTCTGAACGCTTTCCCGATTTACGGGTGGTGGGGACTTATTCGCCTCCGTTTGGTCCACTTTCCCCTTTGGAAGAGACGGCTGTTCTGGCTGAAATAAATGCCCTAAAGCCGGATCTTCTGTGGATTGGATTGAGTACTCCGAAGCAGGAAATCCTGATGGCCGCGTTCAGCGGCAAGGTTCAGGCAAAGGTAATGTTGGGGGTTGGTGCTGCTTTTGATTTTCACACCGGGCGAGTTTGCCAGTCACCCAAATGGATTCAAAGGGCGGGTTGTGAATGGTTATTCAGGCTTTGTATGGAACCTCGTCGTCTGGCCGGGCGGTATCTGCGTAACAATCCCCTATTTCTCGCACATGTGTTTCTGCAAATGACGGGTCTGCGATCCTATCCAGTGGGTAAGAGCTAAATGGTGACTCTGATGAAGATTAAACAATACATTCCCTACCTAATGGTCCTCGGTATGCTCGCAATAGCAACGGTGTTTGCGTTGAGATCCTCGGATATGTCGGTGATCTCGGAACCTGCGGTGATCACTTCGCTTCCAGACCGAGTGGGGGAGTGGTCTGGTGAGGAACTCAGCTATTGCCAGAATGAAAGCTGTATGATGGTGGTTGTAAGTTCGGAATTATTTGGCAGTAATAAATGCCCTTCTTGTGGTGGTCCAATGCTGGCAACCTGGTCCCTGGCTGAGAAGCAGATGTTGCCTGCTGATACGGTTCTGGTCCGGAAACTTTACAGTTGTAGGGGCAAACCGAATCTAGCGGTATCGATTGTGATCAGCAGTTCTGAGGAGGTTAGCATCCATCGTCCTCAGATGTGTTTGACTGGACAAGGATATGATATTTCCAGTGAGGAGACGTGGAGCATTCCCCTGCTGGGGCGTCAACCTCTACAAGTACGTCTCCTGAGTCTCTTCAATCTGCGGCAAATAACAGGAAACCGTAAGGCTGTGGTTCAAAGTTTTTATGCATACTGGTTTGTGTCCAAAGGGTATGAAACCCCATCCAGCGCGTGGCGTATTTTTTACGCAACATGGGATCGTGTTTTCCGTGGTCATGTTTCCCGTTGGGCTTATGTGTCCATTGCTGGTGAAAAGCCACGAGGGAGTGGTGCGGCCGACCCGCAACTCCATTCCTTTATTCAGAACCTATATCCCCAGATCATTGTGAAAGAAAAGAAATGACAAGTGTACCAGATCATCCCGTCACAATGCCGCCAAACCAGCATATTGATCCACTGGCAACGGCCCTTTTGCTCGTGATCGCGGGTTGGTTGCTGGCGTTGTTCCATTGGTATGGGAATACAGCCGATATCCGTTTTTTTGGGACGTCGGCGTTCCATTGGATGCTCATGCGGTGGTCTGATTCGACATTTGCGGTGGGGGAATTTTCACACGGATGGCTCATTCCTATTGTGAGTGGTTGGGCCTTATGGTTGAAACGAGGGGAGATCAGGTGTACGCAAAAGGAGACCTATTGGCCGGCGTTCGTTCTTGTGGCGCTGGGATTGCTGTTACATTGGGTTGGAGCCAGAGCCCAGCAACCACGGCTATCGTTGGGCGCGTTTCTCATTATTCTATGGGCTATCCCGTGTTTCCTATACGGGCGCGGTGTGGGGCGCCTCCTGCTATTTCCCTGCTGCTATTTGGTTTTTTGCATTCCTTTAAACTTTTTTGACAGCTTCAGTTTCCAGTTACGGATCTTAGCCACATCGATCTCTACGGGTATGCTCAACGGCGTGGGTATCGAAGTAATTCAGGCGGGATCATCTATCCGTGCGGCAAATGGAGCCTTCGCGCTTGAGGTGGCTGATCCCTGCAGCGGAATCAGGTCGCTTTTGGCTATGACGGCCTTGACTGCGGCATATTCATATTTTATGCCTGTAACCTTCTGGAAAAAACTGCTTTTGTTTGTTGCGGCCATTCCGCTAGCAATTGCGGGGAATATAGTGCGGGTGCTTTCGATTGCAGTTTTTGCCCGTTTTGCTGGACAGGATAAGGCGATGCACTATTACCATGAATATTCGGGGTATGTTGTTTTCGCCGTTGCCGTGATCTTATTAATGGTTCTTGAACGGGTGATAACCGGCAAGAACAAAAAGGGCGACCCTGTCGCTCAATAAGCGCCTTTGGCGAACAATACGACCCGAACCGTTTTTAACATGATTTTTAGATCCAACATGAAGTTCTGGTTGCGAAGGTAGTAGTCGTCCAGAATGCACATGTTGTGAAAACTGATATCACTTCTTCCTGAGACCTGCCACAGGCACGTTAACCCCGGCAACCCGCTGTGCCGGCTGTAGTGCCACTCCTCGTAGTAGTTCTCGAAATCCCGCCTCGGTAAGGGGCGCGGCCCCACGAGCGTCATCTCTCCCCGTGTAACGTTGATCAACTGCGGTAGCTCGTCCATACTGAAGCGACGCAGAAAGCGACCCGTTGCCGTAATCCGAGGATCATGTTTGATCTTAAATAACCCCTCGCCAGATTCATTAAACTCTTCGATTTGGGCCTGCAATTCATCGGCCCGTTCGCTCATTGTCCGGAATTTATACATCCGAAAAGGGCGGCGGTTGATGCCGATACGTTCCTGCATGAAAAAGACAGGGCCTCGACTCGTGATCTTGATCAGGGCGGCGATTAGCACCATAAAGGGAATGGAGGCGATCAGCAGGAATGCCGCCAGCACTTGCGAGCTCACTTGTCGAAACTGCTGCATCCATTTTCCATGAGGAGAGGCCGCAAAGTGAACTAAGGGTAGCTCCATGAAGAAATCCGATGCGATACCCGCTTCGTTGACCAGCACATTAAGTTTGTCGGAAAGCACTTTAACTTCCTGACCTAAATTGTCGCCCAACTCCAGTAGTTGCATGATTTGGGCCACGGTTAAATGTTTTTCGGCGCAAAGGATCATGTGGCATTGGTGTTGGAGCACTTGCGCTTTAATTTGAGAAAGGAATTCATCATTCGATTGAGAGGGGGTGGTTGGCAAGCGAGCCACTATGGTGAGACCTGCAGGCTTGGTGAAGGTGATATATCGATCTATTAGTTCGGTCTCCGCGCCTGTACCAACCAATAAGACACGGGAAGAAGCGAGCGCAGAATGTTTTAAAACGGCTTCAGTCACTAGGCGGCATAGGATAGTCAGAACGACATTCATAGCGAGCAGGCTGCCAAAAACACTGCGCGGATGGAATTCATTGCGGGTCAGGTAGAAATATCCATAGAAGAGGCCTAGCGCAAGGAGATTGACCACGACAAGGGTCCAGACTTCATCACGGCGGCGGATGAATCGGCGTCTTGCATAAAGATTCATGTACCCATAGAGAAAGAGCAAAACCCCGCTTAGAAAAAAGAGAATTCTGGGGGCATTCAAAAAATAGTATTGATCAACGCCAATACCGGTGTCGGCCGATTCTCGGAATCTAAGTGTGACATTAAGCCAATTGAAGAAATCATTTCCGGTCGGACTATAAAATCGGATGTACAACGTCAGAAAATAAGCCGTAAAAATGGCTGCCAGATCGCTTAGGAAAAGAGGAAGTGGTGATCTAAGCACTCTTTCGCGCCAGCAACTTGGGGGAGTGTAAGTAGCGGTATTCATTAGGATTCGCTCACTTCAGAATGAGTTCTTTTGCGATAAGGCGGGGTGAGGCGGGCTGTAGCGATGACCAACCCCGAGAGGATTCCGATGAGCCAGGTGGTCCCTGGTATTTGGAGGTTGAAGTCGCCAAAAGAATGAATGGCCATGGCTAGCGCGGCCAAGAGGATGCAGGGTAATAGCCAGGCGGCTCCAGGTTTGATATCGGTCGATTTTTCTAGAGATAAGTTATAAGCCCATCGCTTCCATCGCCGGAAGATGGCCCAGATGGCCGTCCCTATGGCGCCAAGAAAGAGCAGAAAACCTACAACGCCATATTCTTCCAGCAATTGCGCCCAGTCATCATGCGCTTCGTATGAGTGATAGGTATTGTTGACGTGTGTTGGCCATATGCCCTTTGTGCGATCTCCGTCCGAAGTGGCCGCAAAATGAGGCCAGAGGTTTTGATGCATGCCAGGGCCAATTCCGAACCATGGCGCGGAATGCCACGCTCTTAGGGCGGCGGCTGACATCTGGTAGCGGTCAGAATGCTGCAATCGATCCCAAGGGTATTCTTTAAACCGTTTTACATAATGTCCGCCAACGGCGGTAACGGTGACGATGCTGGCGATGACGAGAATAAGCCCGCCTCCACGCCCCAGCCACCGAGCCTGCTTCTTCCATGACATGGTGCAAAGCCATACAGCGGCGATAATCACAATTCCTGCGACGATTCCACCCCCGCGTGAGCGACTTAAAAAGATTCCGCAGAGAGCCAGTATTGAGAGCCCCGTGCCGGAAAGCTTTTGAAGACGGGATGAAGATTTGACGAGTGTCAGCGCCAACCCCATAGCGAGTGCGATTTCCATTAGTCCTGAAAAATGGTCAGGACAGAAATACGTGCCCGTCGCACGATAGTATCCCATCTGATATTGAGGGTAACCATCAGCCCAAAGTACTTTTGCGTTGCCACACAAAATATGGCTCGCAATGCCGTATAAAGCGATTAAGGCGAGATTGATGGCAATTCCTGTGGCAAGCCATCGCTGTCTGACTTCGGGAACTCCTACGGCGACCATCAAGCCCAAAAGAAAGGGAGTGAACTGGAGGAGAAAACTGCGCTCTGCGTCCATTGGGACATCTGTTTGAATGGCTCGCAGGAGTGCATAGATCAAAAAGGGGAACCACGCGGCAACGAGGGAGTAAGCAATTGTCGATATGTTCAGGCGCGCGGTACCTAGTCGGGCAGACATCATCAGTCTGATTGAAAAACAGACGCTGGCAGTAAAAATTAAGGTGATAAAGGGCCAAAACCACCAATTTTCCCAAGCGCCAAATAGCCATGTTGAACCGATAGCGACCAAGGCTATCAATCCAAACAAAATCTCCGTAATTATGGCGTCAAATCGTTGCATAAGGTAATGGGCTAGAAAGTTATGCTGGAGTTTAACTTCAGGCAAGCCTAGAAAAAGGTTTAGTATTGACATATGTTAATATAACGATATGTTATCACGATGAAAACAAATGAAGCCTGTTTTTCGGAATTGTCGATGGAGCTTTTAGAGAGGATGGCGGGAGCCCTGAAGATTTTGGCACATCCTTGCCGTCTGAAGCTGATTGAGATTTTGCAGCGGGAGGGAGATTTACCTGTGCATGTCATTATGACTCGGCTTCAGGTTCCTCAAGCGACTATTTCGCAACATTTGAATCAGATGCGGCGGGCCGGATTAGTGAAAGCGGTTCGAAAAGGAAAAGAAATGTGGTACGGCATCGCCGACCCCAGCGCGCTCACCATTCTGGATTGTATCCGTAAAAAACAGGTGAAGGGCATAGACGGTCGGTAGTGACTGAGTGGCTGAATTATGTAGGGCCGTGGGGGGGGGGGGGGCGCGGGGGGGGGGGGGGGGGGGGCGGTTAAAAAGGAGACGAGCCCCCCCCCCCCCCACCAAAAAAAAAAAAAAAAAAAAAAAAGAATATTGTATATA
>JBBQNS010000066.1:0-20840 GCA_038330175.1 Kiritimatiellia bacterium | reverse complement strand
CTTAGACTATTTTGGCAAGAAAAAAAGCGTCTCGAAGAATCTTTTTTCTTCTCAACGCTGCGAAACATCACCGACACTCGCCCTATCGCTCTATTCAGCCACCTTTTTCAACTCGAAGAATGCGTGAGTTGGAACCGCTGTTTAATATGCGTTTGTCCGATCAGCTTGATTTTATCCCCAAAGGATGGGTAGACTGCAACCTCTTTATGAATACCAATATGAATCAATCGATTGTGGTCTCGCCATGCCGGAGGATATTTGGGTCTGTGGCGGTTCCTGGAGATAAAAGTATTTCCCATCGAATTGCGATGTTGGCGGCATTGGCACACGGAACCACAACGGTACGTGGATTTCTCAGAAGTGAGGATTGTGTTACCATTCTGAACGCTATGAGGCAACTGGGCGCTCAGTATGAATTCCGGAACGACTTTCTCCATGTGACAGGTGTTAAAGGTGGCTTTAAAAATCCAGTCAAGGTTCTCGATATGGGAAACTCTGGTACGGGGATGCGCTTACTGGCCGGTTTATTGGCTGGTCAGGCATTTACATCTGAAATGACGGGCGATGCTTCATTGCGGTCACGTCCGATGCGCCGAATTTCCGAACCGTTGATTAGCATGGGTGCAAAGGTTGACCTGATTGGCGATAAGGGCTGTGCCCCTGTTCGAATTACTGGAGGTAAATTGACAGGGATCGAGTATGCGCCTCCCGTGGCTTCTGCCCAGGTGAAGTCCTGTGTGCTTTTTGCCGGTTTGTTTGCTGAGGGGATTACGACGGTCATCGAGACCAATCCAACTCGTGACCACACGGAGCGTTTGCTCAATGCCATGGGAGTGCCTGTCATTGTGGATGGCTCGCGGATTTCTTTAAAAGGCTTTGGATTGGCAGGCCCCCAATTGAATGCGCGACCTTGGAATGTGCCTGGTGATATTTCGTCCGCCGCTTTTTGGATAACTGCCGCTGCTTGCGCGGAAGGCCCTATGATTGAATTGCCAAACGTCGGCTGGAATCCGCGGAGGAATGCCTTGATCCGTGTGTTGCAACGCATGGGGGCAGACATTACGTTTACCGAAACTTCTGATGACACCGCCTGTGAGTGTTTGGGTGTTATTCGAGTTAAAGGCCGTTGTTTGCGAGGCACCGAAGTGGGGGGGGAAGAAATTCCCGATTTAATTGACGAGTTGCCGCTGGTGGCTGTAGCCGGGGCCTTGGCTCAAGGGCGTACGGTTATTCGTGATGCGGCTGAACTAAGGGTCAAGGAATCGGACCGGATTCGAAGTGTGGTCGATAACCTAACTCGAATGGGCGTGAAGGTTGAAGAAACGCCTGATGGTATGATTATCGAGGGACCCGCGCGATTAAAGGGCGGCGTGACGATTGACAGTTATGGTGATCATCGACTTCCTATGGCAATGTCGGTGCTGGCCATGTATGCCGATAGCCCGGTGCGCATGAGTGACATTGGATGTGTGAACAAATCCTACCCTGATTTTTGGAATGACTTGAGGAAGGTTGGCGGACATGCCGAATAAAGTAATTGCGATAGATGGTCCGTCGGCGTCCGGGAAATCAACTGTAGCCCGGAAAGTGGGGGCTAGGTTGGGCTATAAATATGTGGATTCAGGGGCGCTGTACAGGGGGCTTGCTTGGAAAGTGACTGAACTTGGGGGTCATGCTTCAGACCCAGTTGAAGTCATAGCCATGATAAAGCGGATTAAAATTAAGTTTTTCATCGAGGATGAAGCTGTTCGATATAAAATCGATGGCTATGAACCACGTGAAGAGATCCGATCTGAAAAAGTGAATGAGTCTGTAAGTTTTGTGGCGGCGATTCCTGAAATTCGGGCACAGGTAACACAGTGGCTACAGGAAATGATTAAATTTGGAAACCTCGTGATGGAGGGACGTGATATCGGAACGGTCGTCTTCCCCGATGCAGTGGCTAAGTTTTATTTAGATGCCAGCCCCGAAGAACGGGCGAGACGGCGTCATGCTGAATTTAACCGGGATACTGCCGCAACAGATGTTGGGCGGGTGATGGTCTCACTGACCAACCGGGATAAGCGGGATTCGGATCGAAAAACAGCCCCTTTGAAACTAGCAGAGGACGCTCAGGTGGTGGATACAACCGGCCTGATTATTGACCAAGTGGTGGACGAGATTGTGAAAAGAATAGGAAAATGATTTTTTCTTGCAAACGGCAAGATTGACATTTCTGCCACGAGAGTGAGACAATGTCACGTTTTATGAGGAATTAGTGTGGAACCCGTTATTGTTAAACGCTCAGATCATATCTTAAGTCGCCAGAACATCAGCCCTGAAGCTCTTAAAGTTCTCTATGGTCTTAAGGATGCCGGTTACATTGCCTATATTGCTGGTGGTGGGGTTCGCGATCTATTGTTGGGACGGCAACCTAAGGATTTTGACGTTGTCACTGACGCCACTCCTAATGAAGTACGAAAAGTTTTCCGAAATAGCCGTTTAATCGGGCGCCGTTTCAGGTTGGCTCATGTTTTCTTTGGACGTGACAAAATTATCGAAGTTGCCACTTTTCGTGCGAACATACCCGCTGATCCGCAGGACTCAGGCGATTTGTCTGATCCCGCCGATTTATTGGATTTGGCCGAAAAGCCAGAGTCATTCCCTGCTTCATTGAATCCCCAGCACATTCGACGTGAAGATGGATTAATTGTCCGTGATAATCTCTTCGGTTCACCCGAGGAAGACGCCTTGCGGCGCGATTTTACCGTAAATGCATTATTTTATGATATTCGCGATTATGCGCTTATTGATTTCGTTGGCGGATTGGAAGACCTCAAGGCCAAGGTGATCCGTTTCATTGGTGAGCCTGGAATCCGTTGTGTAGAGGACCCCGTGCGGATGGTCCGTGCGGTTCGTTTTGCAGCTATGCTCGATTTTTCGATTGCTCCCGAAACAGCTCAGGCAATGAGGGAAAACTTTGCGACCCTTGCTACGTCGAATCGCTCTCGTTTATATGAAGAAGTTCAAAAACTATTTTTTTGCAAAGCGGCTCAACGAGCCTATGAACTTCTACGTGAATTTGGGCTTTACGAAATACTCTTCCCCGATTTAGGCATTTGGCTTGGCCCCGGAAGAGGAACTCCGCAGTGCCACCGCATCAGTGAAGCGCTCAAGCAGGTTGATGAGTGGCGGATAGCGGGGCGAGACGTGTCGCCCGCGCTCCTTTTCGCATTGATGTTTGGCGGGATGCATGAGTCACGGGCAGGTGAGATGGCAACTCAAGGGCATCATACGGGACTGGCGTTACATTCGGTTACAATGGAACATTTTGGGGGACTTACCGAACGTGTTCAGGTCCCTAAAACGGTAAGGTACAGAACAGCTGAGATTTTGGCATCGCAGCCACGATTGACTGCCGATAATGGCCGCCGCGCCGCGCCCTTGGCTACTCGTGCATTTTTCCCTGAAGCCGTGGCGTATTTGGAATTTATGGTGCGACTAAATGGTGAAAACCGTAAGGCACTTGAACGGGCTTTATCACTTCCTTGGCAGCCGCGCCAGGAGCGCTATGCGCATGAGGCTTCGTCTGATGGCGGCCCGGTTCACCCTGGCCGCAGAGGCCGGAGGAGTAGTTTTTTTCGGGAGCGGCGGGATGGCGTAGGGGCTCCGCACGAATCCTCTGGTGGAACCGCACCCGGTTGAACACAGTGGCTACTAAACTGTGTCCTCTATGTGGCGCTACGGCTGTTCCCATGGGGATGGCGCTCCAACGCGAATATTGCGCGTGTGCTCAGTGTGATTTGCGATTTATTTCGCCTAAGTTCCACTTGGATCCTGCCCAAGAATTTGACCGGTATTTATTGCACCAAAATAGTTTGTCTAATGCTGGGTATGTCAGTTTCTTGATGGGGGCGGTGGACTATCTCAAGGCTTACCTTAGTAGCAACGGCGAGGGCTCGCCTTCCATCCTTGACTATGGTTCCGGTCCGGTCCCTGTCCTTGTCCAATTGCTTAACAGGGACGGCCTGAACGCGATCGGTTATGACCCCTTTTTTGGCGATCGCGTGGCACCGGGGGCTCTTGTTACCTCTTCTTTGGAGGGGCTGGGCCCTTTTGATGCGGTGGTGTCAACGGAAACGGTCGAGCACTTCAGAACTCCGAGCACTGAATGGAAAAAAATCGCATCTTTGATTCGACCGGGCGGCATTTTGGTTGTCATGACAAGCTTGGTTTTGCCAGAAACCAACCTGTCTTCCTGGTATTACGCCAAGGATCCCACCCATATCACATTCTATACCGAGTCTACGTTTCGTTTTATTGGAGAGCAGTTCGGTTTTTCCTTGGTTGAGACCAACGGGCGCAACTGTCTGGTGATGCGTAAGCACCTTTCCCGTTAACCGTACAAGGCCTTCTCCAAGGCCTTTCGCATGATCTCAACGGTAGCCGGTTTTCCTGTCCAGATGGTGAACGCTTCGGCTCCCTGATGGAGCAACATGCCTAATCCATTTACGGCTTTGGCGCCTCCCATCTTTGCGGCCAGGGTGAAACAAGTTTCGGGGCGATTATAAACAAGGTCAAAAGCAAGTTGTCCTGATTTGAAGGCGGCGGGGGAAAGGGGACAGACATCTTCGGCTTTCATGCCGATGGGGGAGGCTTGAATAATCAACCCAGCTAGGGGCATCTTCTGCATCCATTTTTCAGGTGTCACCCCTGCTACTTCAATTTGGGTGGCGGGCGCAATAGCCGCGATATCGCGCGCGACATTCTGGCAGCGGCTTTCATCAATATCCGCCAGAACCAGGCGTTCTGCCCCTTCACTTGCTGCTGTAATGGCGACTGCACGCCCAGCGCCGCCACATCCCAGTACAAATAAGGTCTGCCCTTTGACGGAATAGTTAAAGGTTTCTTTGATAGCTGTGAGGAAACCTTTGCCATCCGTATTATGGCCTCGCAAACCCTGCTTCGTAAATTCAACTGTGTTGACGGCTCCTAGGCGTTGTGCCGAGTCGGCCAAATCATCAAATCCTTTGAAGGCCACTTCCTTCAAAGGAACGGTGAGGTTTACCCCGCCGAATCCCATGGATTTCATGGCCGGTAGCACCGTAAGCAAGGCCTCGGGTGCTACATCAAAAGCAAGATAGATGGCATCCATGCCTAACGACTCGAATGCTGCATTATGCATGACTGGAGACAAGGTGTGGCCAATAGGGTGGCCTAACACGGCAAACGGCTGAGTATGTCCACTGAGTGCTCTCATTTATGTTTCCCATTTTTAGCAGGGGTTTTCTCCCGGGCCTCACGATTGAACAGGAGCCGGTTGACACATGAGAGGTAGGCTTTTGTCCCCGCCTCAACAATGTCTGTGCTCGCGGCCTTAGCACTCAGGATTTCGTCATCGAAAGCCACGCGCAGCGTTACTTCGCCCATAGCATCTTTTCCGACCGAAATAGCCTGGAGTGAAAAATCGAGGAGCTTCCCTTTAATTTTGGTAATGCGGTCAATCGTTTTAAGGGCCGCATCTACGGGTCCATCACCGCATCCGGCATCCTGAAAAATTTCTGCACCCCGCTTGAGGCGGAGCGTTGCGGTGGGGACGGTTCCTGTTCCCGCTGAGACATGGAGATATTCAAGGGTAAACGCGTTCTCAATGACGTCCATTTGATCGCGGGCAATGGATAACAGATCGTCCTCATAGATATTCTTCTTTTTATCGGCCAGTTCGATGAACCGATTATAGGCATTCTCGATTTCAACGTCGGTCAGTTTCATGCCCATTTTGGATAGCTTGTCGCGGAAAGCGTGACGTCCGGAATGTTTCCCAAGCACGAGGTCGGATCCCTCGATGCCAATATCCTCGGGGCGCATTATTTCATACGTTGTGCGCTCCTTGAGCACTCCATCTTGATGAACGCCGGATTCGTGGGCGAAAGCATTCGCTCCTACAATGGCCTTGTTCCGCTGCACGGTCATACCCGTCATGCGGCTGACCATTCTGCTGACGCGGAAGATTTCCTTGGTTTCAACGTTGGTTCGGAGGTTGAAGTAATCATAACGGGTTCGGAGCGCCATAACAACTTCCTCAAGCGAGGTATTGCCGGCGCGCTCACCGAGCCCATTGATAGTGCATTCAACTTGGCGGGCTCCAGCTCGAACGGCGGCGAGTGAATTGGCTACTGCCATTCCTAGATCATTGTGGCAATGGACCGAAATGATGACACCGGGACAACGGGATTTTACGCGTTCGGCGACATATCCGATCATGGCACCGTATTCAGCAGGGATAGCGTAACCAACGGTATCGGGAATATTTAGTGTGGTCGCACCTGCCTCTGCAACGGCGGTGTAAAGCTCCACGAGATACTCACGGTCTGACCGGGTGGTATCTTGGGCCGAATATTCAACATCATCGGTAAAGGTAAGTGCGAATTTAACCGCCTTAACTGAGCGCTCTATGTTTTGGGCTCGCGTCATCTTCAGGATCTTCTCAAGGTGGATGTCGCTGCCAGAACTAAAGGTGTGAATACGTTTTTTTGCAGCCGAGGCAATGGCTAGACCGGCACGCTCGATATCTTTTTCGATCGTCCGGGCAAGAGCCGCGATGGTGGGGCCTTTTATATTCTCGGCAATTTCTCGAACCGCTTCGAAATCATCCGGCGACGCTATCGGGAACCCGGCTTCAATCACATCCACCTTCAGGGCTGCCAGGGCACGGGCAATTTCAAGTTTTTCCCGCCGATTCAGGCTGCAGCCAGGTGCCTGCTCGCCATCGCGAAGTGTTGTATCAAATATAATTACCTGATTTTCATCATTTTTTGTGCTCATCGTTTCTCCACCTGTTTTTGAACATTCTATTATTGGCGTTATAACAAAAAAACCCACCGCGTTCTTGCGGTGGGTTTTCATTCTGAATAGGTATCCAGTTAGAGCGAACCATTCCTCCGCATGCGGCCTGCCAATGAAAGCAAGCAAAGTCCCAAAGGTCGCAAAAGGAAGCTGTTGGCGACATGAACAAAAGCGATGGATATAGGAGTCTTCATTTGCAAATTACTCTGTCAAAAAACATATACCCTAGTCAACGCTGTTTTTGCAGCTCTTGACTGATCCTGCAATTGTTATATTATCAAGGAATAGTATCGGATTTGGAGACAATTCAGTAAAGGAATCATCTTATGAACAAGCATCTTTTAAATGGAATTGGGTTAGTGGCGTTGGCGTTGATGATTTCGTCGTGCGGACCTAAAGCCAGCGTGGATATTCATAAAAGCATGTGGGATGCCCAGCAAATGGCGACAGAAGGCAAGGTGGATGAAGCGCTTGCCGGGCTGGAGTCTCTTTTCAATAGTAGCTCGTATAAAGAGTCTCAACCGATGATTCTTGCGACCTTGCTGCAAATCGAGGTGACGGCTGACCGCCTTGAAGCGGCCGAAAAAAGGTTCATTAAGGAGGCCGCGAAATCTCCCGAAGTTGTGGCCCAATCTTCCGGCATCATTGAGAATGCATTGATGTCAAAAGAAAAATTTGAGGAACTGGTAAAGTGGTGTGAAAGCCTGCGTGCTTATAATTTAGGGGATGCAGCACTGGCGGGAACAGCGAACAGACACCTTGCAGCGCTCACCTCTCTTGGGCGGACCGGAGAAGTGGATCAGGTGATTGCCAGCTACCTCCCCTTGTTGTCTGAATCCGCTGCCATCGCTTTGGTTCAAGGCTATTTTTCATTGGCCGTGAATGATCGCCAATGGGATCAAGCGCAAAACCTTCTAGGTATAATGGATAAGCTGGTCAAAGAGTCTCCAAGTAAACAAGTCGCAAAAGTTGGTCTTACTTTGAATCTATTGCTGGCAAAGGACGGGTGGAAAGCGGCTGATTCTTATCTTCGAGGAGTGCTGCAAAGTCTTCCGGACGCTGCGGCCGCTTTCAATTTGCGGATAGTGGGGGCGGCTGAAGTCGCGGCCAATGAACTGGCTGCGGCTGATTCCTTGTACGAATTCGCGCTGGTGGATGATCCCTCACGCCCAGGGCAACGTGAAGCGGCGGCTGTGGGATGGGTCAATGTTCAGGTTAAACGGGGTGGTGCGGGCGAATTGATTCAGCGGCTTACAACGCTTCAGACAAAGAAAATTCCTGTGGAGGCGATTGTTAATTTAATTTCACAGAATTATTTGACTCTGCTTGGTGCGGAAGCAAAGGGCTCGCTGGACGCACTAAATCAGCTTTGTGAATCGCTCAGGGTGGGCGGGCAGGGGCAAGCGTGTCTAACTCAGCTCGATGGCGTCTTGCTGGATATCAGCTTTTTTCGTGAGGATTTCGAAGGATCTCTGAAAATCATTGAACGTGGGCTGATCATAGAGGATCCCATAAAAAAGGCCATGATGATCAATAAGGTGAATGCGCACATGGCTCTCAAAAAGGGAGATTATAAGGGGGCGATTTCATGGTTTCGTAAGTTCATGGATACCATCGCAAAAGATCAATCCTATACCGTTGATCTGATTGATCAGGTCCGAATATCCAGGGAAATGATTCTGGGGTTAAACGCCCGCCGCATTGGTGATCTTTGGATTAAGGACGGAAATGCTGAGGAGGCAAAGAAAGCTTATCTGGAGGCACAGCAGTATTACACTGTTGCATTGAAGGAGTTTGCCGACCCAGTATCGGACGAAAACAAGAAAATCGTACGTGAAATGAGCGCGATCCCCAAAGATTGATTTTTGGGGCATTGCTTGCTCATAAAACCCTGGGGCATCCTCGTATAAGGTGGGGTTCAAGGGCCACGGGCTGTTGGAGCGGCCTTGCAAAGCCATTGTCCCCGAAGAAATCCTTGGCCTTGGGTAATTTTCGCAAAAGCAACCTTGTCGTCTACCTGGATAATACGAAGCAGGCCAATCCGGATCCCTGGCACGAAGGTCAGTACATCACCAGTGGCGGGATCTGTCACCGGTTCTGCAGGGCCTCGTACTATATATTCAGTACCTTCCCGGAAGCCTCGGTCTTTCCCGCCATTCAGGAAGACGACTCCATCCCGAATACAACTGATCATGGGCCTCCATGGGTTTTGTGGCATATCCCGAATGATCTGGTTAACACCACCTTCAATGGCACGTGCAGTGGCTTCTCCTAAGGGGGTCGCGAAGAAGACTTCACCACCAAAGGTCACGCCTTTATACGTGGTTTCGGCAAAGGCTTCGCGTGTGCGGACGAGCCCCGTGCTTTGGACCGAACTCAAGATCTGGCCGGTCTCAATGTCAACAAGGGTGAGTGTCAGCGAAACGCGGGCTGTCTGTCCCCGTCCAAATAGAAAAAGACTGCGTACAAGGAGGGACAAGCCTCCTCCGCTGGTTTGGGAGAAGTCATTGATGACTCCGCGGATCAGATATTGCGCATTTTTCATCCTGCCGATGGGAGGCTTTCCTTCAGGGCGAAAAAGAAGGCTTTGTTGGCGTTCAAGCTCTCCCGTCAGCTTTTCAAAGTGTTGCCGCTCAACCACATTGAAGTTTCGAGACAAAACGAGTTCCGAGACCAGGAGATCAGCCATGCCATCGCCGAGTTTCCATTGACCTTCAAATCCGGCTCTGTTTTCAAACGAGGTCACGGCAATTACAGGTGCATGCAAATCCTTCGGTAAGGCAGGAGTGGACCTGATAA
Source organism: Kiritimatiellia bacterium (assembly GCA_038330175.1). Taxonomy (GTDB): domain Bacteria; phylum Verrucomicrobiota; class Kiritimatiellia; order CAIKKV01; family CAITUY01; genus JAABPW01. The sequence goes on along the minus strand of JBBQNS010000066.1, from coordinate 11,216 downwards.
GCGTCATGTTACAACCGGTGAGCGCTGATAAGGCGCACAATCCTGCCAAGATTATTAAGGGCACTATTTCGAAACGTCGATGTGTTTTCATCTGTGTGGGTATCTATACCATCCGGCTTGTAGAAATCAATGGCTCTTTCTAGACCGCAGCGGTGTGACTTCCCTTGAATAGGGCGATTCGGCATGGGGGGAAGACACCGTTTGACGGACTTGGGTTGAGTCGGTAGCATCCTCTGCCATTGTGCAAGAAGAAATTGATTTCAAATTAAATCGGTCATCTCCTGCTCCCGTAGGAGACGCTCCTGAAATTTTAAAAGGAACTGTGAACCGCGTGGTTTATTGCTCCGAGGACACCGGGTATTGTGTGTGCGGGGTCATTCCCAGAGGCAAATCTGAAAAAGATGAGATGATGGTCGTTGGGAATGCCCCGACGGTGGTTGAAGGGGAAACAATCGAGGCGGAAGGCCGATGGACGCAGCATTCGAAGCACGGCCGGCAGTTTCAGGCAATCCGCATCGAATGTCATGCTCCGATCACGATCGAGGGGATTAAGCGTTATCTTTCTAGCGGCATGATTAAGGGTATTCGAGCCGGACTAGCCGATCGATTGGTCGAGGCGTTTGGGATCCGAACCCTTGACATCATTGATAAAGAATCCATGCGGCTCCAAGAAGTGGGGGGCATCGGGCCTGCGCGCCGCGAGATGATCAAAGACTCCTGGCGCGAACAAAAAGCGATTCGGGACATTATGGTTTTTCTCCAATCCCATGAGGTGGGAACGGCTTGTGCCATGCGGATCTACAAGCAATACGGAGATCAAGCCATTAACGTGGTGCGCGAAAACCCGTACCGGCTTTGTTATGAGGTTTGGGGCATCGGTTTTAAAACGGCGGATCGAGTTGCGTTGAGTATGGGAGTGCCCCCTCAATCTCTAAACCGTGCTCGAGCGGGGATCTTATATATATTGCAGACGATGTCGGAGGAGGGACATTGCTTTTGCCCTCGTGAAGATCTTATCCCTGCGGCTGAGCAGATGCTGGAGATCCCCTGTGAAATCTTAAAAGAAGCCATTGCCCATGGGGTAGGGGACAGAACGCTGGTTGACGAGCGCGGGAATGTATATCTCATGCCGCTGTATCAGGCTGAAACAGGAGTGGCCGAAGCGATGGAACTGTTGATGCGAACAAAAATTTCGCACCCTCCTCTTCAGTTTGATAAGGCGATTGTCTGGGCAGAAGGCCGAATGGGGCTGGGATTTGCTGTAGCTCAACGCAGCGCTTTGGAAATGGCGTTATCGCAAAAAGTTTCCATCATCACGGGCGGACCTGGCGTTGGGAAAACAACTATTGTACGTGCCTTGGTGGATATCTATAACGCACGTAAGCTGGAGATTTGTCTGGCAGCCCCAACGGGACGTGCTGCCAAACGCATGGAGGATTCAACCCACATGCCTGCAAAAACACTCCATCGGCTACTGAAGTACACGCCGGGAACCAATCGTTTTGAACATGACAGAGGAAATCCGCTTGAAGGCGATGTGTTTATCCTGGATGAAGTATCGATGATCGATATTCAGCTGATGAATTCATTTTTGCGGGCACTCCCTCCGACGGCTACGCTGGTGTTGGTCGGCGATGCGGATCAATTGCCGAGCGTAGGCTCAGGCAACGTTTTGCGTGATCTTATCGATTCGGGTGTGGTCCCGGTGACTATCTTAGAAACAATTTTCAGGCAGGAGGCGCAAAGTTGGATTGTCCGTAATGCGCATCGAGTGAATAGCGGTCTGCCATTCGAGTTTCCAGAAAACGGAGCCCAACCCGATTTCTTTTTTATCGAAGCGGATGCCCCTGAAGACGTGATCGCTAAAATGTTGGAATTGGTTTCCTCACGAATCCCCAAAAAATTCCATTTTGATCCCATGACGGAGATTCAGGTATTGACGCCGATGCGCCGGAATCAATTGGGAAGTGAAAATCTTAATACGATTCTTCAGCAGACCCTCAACCTTAGTGGGGTCGCCATCAAACGATTCGGGCGCGAATTCAGGGCGGGGGATCGTGTTCTGCAGATTCGCAACAACTACGATAGGGACGTATTTAATGGAGATATTGGACAGGTCGATGGGGTGGACCTGGAAGCACAGGAAGTCATTGTGAACTACGAAGGACGTAGAGTGGTGTATATGGCCGAAGATTTAGATGAGTTGGATCTGGCCTACGCTTGCTCGGTACACAAATCACAGGGAAGCGAATACCCGGCCGTGGTATTGTTGATGACTACGCATCATTATAAGTTGCTGCAACGAAATTTGTTATATACGGCTATGACGCGAGGGCGCAAACTGGTGTGCCTGATCGGATCGAAGAAAGCCATTCACATGGCTATCCAGAACAACCATGTTTCGTTTCGGCGAACAGCCTTAAAGGATCGCCTAAAAGGGCGGCTGTAGGGAACAAAAAAGGCAGGTCAGATTCAGTGAATCTGCCTGCCCTCTTAGCTGCTTTTGCTGTTATCGGCGCGGGCCGCGGCGGCCATTACTCCCGCGTGAGCGGGCTTCGCTAACAACGATTTTACGTCCGCTGACATCCTTACCATTCATTCCGTTCATGGCGGATTGAGCCGCTTCAACACTGCTCATGGTGATGAAAGCGAAGGTCTTGGTCTCGCCATTACGGGGCGGCACCATACGAACCTCACGTACATCGCCATATTTTCCGAACTGCTTTTGCAGTTCTTCACCAGTGATATCTTCCGTCAGGTTGCCGATATACAGATCGGGAGAGCGGACAGGCCGATTGCTACCACCGTGTGAGCTTCCGCCATTCCGTCGGCTATTTAGCTTCATTCCTACGAGCAGGCCCGTCACAAAGATCGCTAAACCAATTCCCGATACTTTGAGCCATGCCCACGAACCCATTATTTCACAACACATTCCATTCATTCTTCTTTTCCTGTCTTTTACGTTCCGGGGGGTTACGTCGAGAGGTACGACGTCCTGGACCGGTTACTTCATCTCGATGAATCCTTCAAGCTTCCGGATGCGCGTTGGATGGCGCAATTTCCGGAGAGCTTTTGCTTCAATCTGTCGGATTCGCTCTCGAGTGACGTTGAACTGCTTACCTACCTCTTCGAGGGTGCGCGAATATCCATCCGCCAGGCCGAATCGCAGGTTAAGTACCTGCTGTTCACGCTCAGTTAGCGTGCCGAGGACGTCTTTCAGGCGGTCCTTAAGCAAGCTGTAAGCGGTCATTTCGGACGGATTTTCAGCGCCCTTGTCCTCGATAAAATCACCAAAATGTGCGTCGTCTCCATCACCTACAGGGCTTTGGAGCGAAATCGGTTGCTGAGCCATTTTGTAAACGGCACGTACACGATCCACGGGAAGGCTCATCTCCTCGGCCACTTCCTCGGGGGTGGGCTCGCGGCCCAGCTCTTGCACCAGTTTTTTCTGAACACGCATCAATTTATTGATGGTCTCAATCATGTGCACCGGGATACGAATGGTTCGGGCTTGATCCGCGATGGCGCGTGTGGCCGCCTGCCGAATCCACCAAGTGGCATAGGTACTAAATTTATAGCCGCGTCGATATTCGAACTTTTCAACCGCCTTCATCAGCCCGGTATTACCTTCTTGAATCAAATCTAAGAAGGAGAGCCCGCGATTCATGTATTTTTTGACGATACTAATGACTAGGCGCAGATTGGCTTCCACCATTTCGGTACGGGCAATCATTCCCTTGCGCATGGCGTCTTTAAGCTGTTTGTATTTTGCTACAAATTCAGAGGAATCGAGCCCCATTACGTCTTCGAGCTTGCGGAGCTTTCGCTGCTCATTGGCCACGGCTTCTGCCTGTTTAGGAGATTTTCTGGCCTTGGATTGGATTTCAATTTGAGACAGGCACCCGAGGACTTCTTTGTATTCATCCTCTGCTTTAGCCGCAAGGGTCTCAATTATTTTTTGTTTAAAATAGAGGCTCTCGAAGAGCTCGGAGAGACGCTTGCGGATTTTCTCTAATTCCTTTTTGGCCAGGGCTTTTTGGGCAACTGTGGATTTGCTTTTTCGGAATACGGTAGAAGTTTCCAGCAGTTTGTCCCGGTTTTTCAAGATCTCCCGCTTTAAACGGGGAAGCGCCTTAAGGTAGGTATCACGGCTATCAACGAATTTATCCTCAATCACGCGGTCAAAACGGTCGCGCCCAGTCTCAAGTCGCTCGGCGGTGCTTAGGTACATGTCCGCTGCAATGCCCAGTTCGTCGAAGAGTAAACGTACGGTCACTTCAGATGATTCAATACGTTTGCAAATTTCGACTTCCTGCTCGCGGGTGAGAAGGGGGACTTGGCCCATTTGGTGCAAATACATCCGGATTGGGTCATCAAATATATCCAATCTCTCGGCTCGTGCTACAGATGTAGTTTGTTTGGCCGGTTCTTTGCGAAATTTTTCGGCGTCAGAAGCCTCAATGATCTCGATATCCATACTGCGGAGAAGTTCGAGATAACCTTCCAATTCTTCCGGGTTGATCACTGAGTTAGGGATCATTTCATTGACATCATCAAATGTCAGATATCCCTGCTCTTCGGCCAGTTTAACGAGATCTTTGATGCGTTGGCTACGCTCTTCCCAGCTTAAACTGCCAGCAGGCGCAGCACCAGCTTCATCATTGACGTCTGCATCCGTTTTAGCTTCGATCTCAGGGGCATCTTCTAGAAGTGCTCCGCTGGGCGAACCCTCAGAAATTTTGGGAATGGCGATGGCTTTGAGTTTGCCTTTTTTGACGGGTACGGCTGCAGAAGGGGGCATTTCCTTCGGAACGGTTAAGGCGACGGGTTTAATCGTCTCTGCTTTGTCTTTAAGGCTTTTTTTCTGTTTAACCACAGCTTTCGCAGTGGACTTAGTTTCTTTTTTCTGGGGCTTTTTCGCCTTGCTGACAACCTTTGCCGCTTGTTTTGATGCGGATACTTTACTCTTCGCCATAGTTTTCCTCGATGACAATCAGACTACAAATGCCCAAAAAAAGGCAGAACACAACGTCAACTGGTCAAATATGTCACAAATTATGATGGCTGACAATAGAAAATCGTAACCATTGAGAATACGTGAATTAAGAGAGGCTCCAAAATATACATATTGAGGCTCTTGCAAAATCTCCAGAGAAGACGGTCGTGACGGAGCACGCCCCTCCAGAAGATGATGGAAACGGCCTGTCTTGCAATATGGAGGGACGACCTCCGTGTCGTCCGCAGGGTTTTGCACGAGCCTCATATTATTTTAATTTGACTTTTCCGGCCTATGTCGGCAAAACTCTACACAGTTGGGTAGGGTTTAAATTTCATCATGTAGCAGGGAGGCTAATCTATGAAGTCGTTGAAAAAGTTGTTTTTTGGCATTATGTTGGTGTCGCTTATGGCGGGAACAAAGGGTATTGCGCAAGATCAGGATCTCGGAGCCCCGACGGATGGGCCTTGGTTGTTTTCAGCCAGGCTTGGGGGGGAGTACTCCGATAATCGTGATGGCGTAGAGAATAATAAGGAATCCAATTTTGACATTTATGTGGAGCCCCGGGTTGACTATCGTTTTCGTGATGGAAATCGCACTATACTCGATTTGTCCGTTCTGCCGATGGTGAAATGGCATAGCAATCTTCGTGATAACAGCCAGGGTAACAGCCAAAATGATGCGGAGGTTTTTGGTACCGCGATGGCCGAATTGATGCACCAATTGACCCCGCGGTTGTTGCTAAGCATCGGTGATGCAATTACCTATAACGATGACCCCGAAATCAGCAATGGTGGCGGTAATGTTCGCTCCAGTAATAGCCACATTTGGAATAATGCTCACGCCGGTTTAGATTATGATTTGACTGAGAAATTGGCAGGCGGAGTTAAAGCCAGTTATGCCCTGAAACGATATACTGAATCAGCCGTTGCGGATATTGAAGATGAAGACATTTTTGAAGGCGAAGCTAATCTGAAATATAAGATGGGTTCCGGGTATAAGCTGATCGGAACGGCGGGCGCTTCGCAGTTCAAAAACGAATCTATTGTTTACAACCGGGGATCAACAGTGTTGGCCGCTGGAGCTGGGCTTGAAAAGACCTTTACCCCTGATTTGATCGGTAAAGTGATGGGCGGGTATCAGCATGCGACGTATGAAGACGACGCTTTTGACTCCATTGATACTCCCAATGGATCGGCTGAGTTAACGATGCGGGCGGCTTCTGCAACGCGTTTTCGCGTGGGCGCGAGCTATGGTTTTTATGCTCCCTATGTGCGGCCTTACTCGATTCAGACCATGACGGCCGTAAATGCGGGGGTTGATCATGATGTCCTTAGCAAGCGCCTGACGGTTAGCCTAAACGGGCAATATAGTAATGGTCATTATAAAGAAGAAAATGCTGCTCCGGGTGGCGATGATACCCTGATGATGGCTGGTGTGCGTGCTGACTATCGGCTCAATCGTAACTGGAGCTTGAACGGTGGTTATACCCTGGAAAACTGGGATTCCGATGTGCGTGAGTCCTTTACCCGCAATCTTGTGGACTGCGGTGTAAGAGTTCAGTTATAAGGAGCGTTTTGATCCCTGCCAGTTTTTCGATATCTCAGGGGTCGTGAAGTGTCGTGACTGGTGAGGCTCGCTAAGCCTCACCAGTTTTTTCGGAGAGATATAGAAGATGGCTGAAAATAATCAGGAATCCGCTCATTTCATGGATTATTGGCGGATGATCAAATCTCGGATTGAGGTCGTCATTGCCGTCTTTCTTATTGTCGTTACGGCAGGTATCGTCATCACGTTAACCCTCCCCAAAACGTATATGGCGTCCACCCGGATAAAAGTGCGGCAGGATACACCCAACGTAACGCCTTTCTATAATACGTCCCAGCAGCAACAGATGATGTCTGTGTACGACATGTATTTCCTGCGTACTGAATTTGAGGTTATTCAATCCCGTCCGATCCTTTATGCGGTTATACGCAATTGTCGATTGCAGGAGGATTTTGGCCGAATTTATTCTGACGATGGGTCTCCCCTGTCTTTGGCTGAAACCTATCGGATATTAGTTGATGGGATGAAAGTGCAGCAGTATCGGGACACGAATTTAATTGAAGTTCGTATTTTTCGAAGTAGCCGTCGGAGTACTAAGGATATCGCCAGGCATGATGCCGCCCGCATCGCAAATGAGATTGCCTCAGTGTATCGCGATTTCCGTATGAAACAGACGCGGGAAATTGCTGAACAAGGGGTTAACGCTTTAAGTGAAGCCTCCAAAGCCCAGCAACGAAAGGTCGAATTGGCTGAAGGGCGTTTGGAGGATATTCGAAGAGATTTGAAAATTAATGTATTTTCCCCCAATCAGACGGGGGGATCAGTTGCCAGTTTGGAGAACGCGAAGCTAGAGCGCTTGGAGTTAAACCGCATCGTTGCACGGAAGGAAATGTTGGATCACGAAACGCGGTTGAAAAAAATTGAGAACCTTAAAGGTTCAGACCTCCTCTATTCGTCAGCGTATGTCATCCAGGATCCCACATTGACAACGCTGCGCCAGCAATTGACCGAAGCCGAAACAAATCTCAAGCGTAAACAGGAAATGTTTGGGGAGCGTCATCCGGATGTGGTCGGAGCGGCTTCGGTGGTTGATGATCTGAAACGAAAAATTGAGGATACACTCAAGGGGCAGGTTCTAGGCCTTCAGACGAGTTACGAGATTGCAAAACGCTCGTTTGAAGCTGCGGATCAGGACCTGGTCGAAGCCAAAAAAAGCGATATCAGTGCCCACAGCGAACAGTATCTTCCTTTTGCCAAGTTAGAGAGCGAAGTGCAGCGTCAACGCCAGATGCGGGATACATTGGAAACTAGGTTGGTTCAGGAGAGCATTGGGGTTGAGTTGCCCCGTACCCCTGTTGAAGTCGTGGATCCCGCAGAGGCGCCTGCCGAAAATGAGCCGGTGAGTCCTAAGATGGTGTTGAATGTGATTTTAAGCATTGTTATGGGGTTGGTCAGTGGCGTTGGACTCGTGTTTTTTATTGAATACGTTGACACCTCTGTTAAGACAGTTGACGATATTGAAAAATTTATTGGATCAACGATCATTGGCATTATCCCCCAGAAAGTGCGCCCCTTGCCGGATGAAGGTTCGGATAGTCCTCATGCTGAAGCCTATCGCGTATTAAGAATGAACCTGGAGCTGTCTAAAAAACTAGGCGGCGGAAATACGATGTGCGTGACGAGTGGTGGAGCGGGTGAAGGAAAGTCGCTTACTCTGTTTAATTTAGCCTTTATATGTTCTCAGGCAGGAAAAAAAGTGATCGTCATTGACTCGGATATGCGAAGGCCAACCCAGCATAAAATGTTCAAGGCATCTAACAAAATCGGATTGGCCGATGTGCTCATGGATAAGGTCGGTGTGGACGAAGCCATTATCGCTAATGCGGTTGGAACGGTTGATTTTATGCCCAGCGGGAAGCTCCCATCGGTTGCGCATGGCATCATGAGCGCTCAACGGTTGCGGGCCATCATTGATCATCTCAAGACTCGCTACGATTATGTGTTTTTCGATTCTCCCCCAATCATGGGTGTTAGTGACGCGGCGATCCTCTGTAGCGAAGTCGATGGCGTGTTGCTGGTCATCCAGCACCGCACCTATCCGCGGGCCGTATCGTTGCGGGCGAAGACCATGGTGGATAATGCAGGCGGAAACTTACTAGGCGTGGTCCTTAATAATTTAAATGTGACCCGCGATTATTATTATTATCACAACGCCTATTATAATTATTCGTACGGAACACCTCGCGATCGGCGTCAGGAAAAATTAGACAAGGCTTTAGCGTCACCCTCGACTAATCCGAAAGGGAGCAAGGTGACGGACGCGTGAAAAATGGCTTACAAAAAATAGCCGGCATGCTGGGATTAAGCGCTATGGTAATGACTTTGGCCGGGTGTGTTTCCGTGCCTGGACCGGTAGCGGTGGTGAACCCCTATCGGCCGGAGTTGCAGCGGAAGATTACGCCGCCTTCCTCTCGGTCATCTGAGCCTAAACCATTAGCAGAATTGATCAATTCGGACTCGGTGCGAGCCAGTACCAATAAAGTATTGGAAGCGGCGTTTAGTCAGACAGAGCGGGTATTGCGCAAGGGGGATCGCATACAGGTCACCATCTACGCCCCCCCTGAACCGTTTACCTGTCCACATGTAGTGGATGAGGATGGGCGTATCAACATTCCACTTATCGGTTCGATGTCTGTGGCGGGAAAATCGTGTGGCGCGGCTCAACGGTTAATCGAAAAGGCCTATATTGACCAGCAGATTTATAAAAATGTTACGGTGATTATCGTCCCGCCTGAGGGGGAATACACGGTGTCCGGTGAGGTCATCCGTCCGGGTCCTTATCCTCTGGGGCGTGATCAGACCTTGATGCAGGCACTGTCTCGCGCTGGTCGCTATACTGAATTTGCTGATCAACGCCGGGTATTCCTCTTGAGAAATAACGAACGTGTGGATATCAATCTGGACGATCTTCGCGAGGGTAAACGGAAAGACATTGTGATTATTTCGGGCGATGTTATCGAAGTTCCCCGTTCCAAATGGTAAAGGGATCTATTTGAAAGACTTGACTGCGTATGAGGCGTGGTAGATAATCAGAATAGTTTTAGCAAGTAACGTGAAACAGAGTTAAAACGGAGGAAAAACATGAAGAAGTTAATGGCAAGCATTGTTATGGTGGCGGGAATGGTTTTGGTTCCGATTCTAGGTATGGCGGAGGGGGCTCCTGCGCCGACGCCTGTAGACCGCGCAACGAAGGCCGCAGCTAATACCGAAGCGCTTTATCAGCAAGCTAAGGCTCTCTTGGCAAAGGCTCAGCAGGATGTTGACGTTACCGCTGCGAATGAAGCTAAGGCCAAAGAGGACCTCAAAATCTCTATAGCGACAGGTGATAAGGCAAAGATCAAGGCGGCTGAAGCGGAGCTTGAGAAGGCTTCCTATGCAGCGGCAGAAGCGACGCGCAAGGTGCGCCAGTTGGCCGTCCAAGTTGAACGCCTGAAGGTGCTTGCCGATAAAGAAAAACTAGCGGTCGCTCAAGCGGCTTCGGCGGATCCGAAAGTAGCCGAAAAGGCAGCTGACGAAGCTGAACTTTTGGCAGCGAAGGCAGTTCGGATCTCAAAGACGATTGATGAAATCATGCAGCCGCGCCCCCGTTTGAAAATTGTTGGCGTGACCATTCCGACCACGACAACCAGTACCACGCAGCCTTCTCCGACCCCGGTCGGCGATCGTGGCTAAGATAATGCACAGATTGGATTCTAGAAAGCCCCTCCATGACGGATGGGGCTTTCTTTTTTGGGTGTTATGAAGGTTTACGACCGTATACGTGTAGATCAATGGTTTCTGGCCTCGATAGGCGTGTTGGTGCTGGGACTCTCGCTGGTTGGCATTTGGCATGGTGCACGGGCAGCAGTGGCGGCAAGGTACTCTTGGGCTGCCCAGCACGGAGTTGGTGCCCCGGATGTCGAGAAGATTCTGGAAAGCTGCCACCGGGCGTATGTGTTGTATCCGTGGAATTATTATTTCAGTATTTATGCTTCTGAAATGGCTTATTATCGGGCCGACGAGGTGAAAGGGGGCCTTCGGGCAGAACGGATGCGGCAGGCCGAACTGTGGTGTGAACGAGGCTTGATCCAAAATGGATATCGAAGCCAATTGCGCCGGTTAAAAACCCGGTTTTTATGGGAACATTCCCCCTCCGAAGCCATCGCTTATTGGGAGGCGCACACCAACTGGCAATTTTGGGAGCCATATAACCATGAAACGCTTGCTGGTTTATATGCAAAATACGGCGAATTTGATAAAGCCGAACGCGAGCTTCAGTTGCTTAAAAACTTTGCCACCTACGGCGCGACGCAGACATTAATCGAAAGTGAGAAGAAACTCTGGGCCGAATAATTTAACGAAGACCAGGATCGGATCGGCTCCTCAATAAATTATGCTTGAGAGAGGTGGGCGCCAAGCCGCGCGGCCTCCGCAATGTCGGAATCTCTTGCTTCTCCGCAATGTGGGAGGCGCGTTCCGTCGCGGCGATTCTTCGTGTCCTTTCGGCAACCATGTAATGAGTCGATTTTGATGGCTGGCGAACCGATTTTGATCTTGCTGACCAGTTCTAAGCCGGGGCGGGGATATTATCCTTATAATTCCACGGCATCCAGCTGGCAGGATTTGCGATGAG
>JBBQNS010000065.1:0-21062 GCA_038330175.1 Kiritimatiellia bacterium | reverse complement strand
CCAAAATCGCTTTAAACGGCGGGGTCAATTCTGGTCGCAATCAGGCTTTGCGTGCTTAATCGCAGTTGCCATTCGTTGCCAGAACAGGGAACTTCAGTCTTTATGGGCTGCTTAAATGCCAAAGATCGGAGATGCGCCCGGGAATGACATCCTTTCTTGATTGCGCCTTAGCTCTGTAATGCCTATCCTTTTGTCTGAAATTTCCAAAAGAAGGAGGCTATGGTTATGAATTTAGTTCAGAAGATATTGAAGGAACATTTGGTCAGTGGCGATTTGACACCGGGGCAGGAAATTTCAATTCGGATTGACCAGACCCTGACACAGGATGCCACCGGCACGATGGCCTACCTCCAGTTTGAAGCCATGGGGCTTGATCGGGTTCGTAATGAACTGGCCGTTAGCTATGTCGATCACAACACCGTTCAGGTGGGGTTCGAAAATGCAGATGACCATCAGTATTTGCAGAGTGTAGCCTCCAAATACGGGATCATCTATTCCAAGCCTGGTAATGGGATCTGCCACCAGCTTCATTTGGAGCGATTCGGGGCTCCGGGGAAAACGCTGCTGGGATCCGATTCTCATACTCCGACCGGCGGAGGGATTGGCATGATCGCGATCGGGGCTGGAGGAATAGATGTCACGGTTGCCATGGGCGGGGGCCCCTTCTATCTAACGGCGCCCAAGGTCGTGAAAATTAATTTGACCGGAAAGCTCAAGCCTTGGGTCACGGCAAAAGACGTGATCCTGAAAGTGCTGCAACTGTTTACCACCCACGGTAATGTGGGGTGTGTATTTGAGTACGGGGGGCCGGCCCTGAAACACCTTTCAGTGCCTGAGCGTGCCACCATTACTAATATGGGCGCTGAATCAGGTGCCACGACCTCAGTTTTTCCAAGCGACGAGGTAACCAAAGCTTTTCTGCAGGCTCAAGGGCGGGGCGATGTTTGGCGAGAAGTGGTTGCCGATCCTGACGCCACTTACGATAAAGAAGTGACCATTAACCTGTCTAAGTTAGAGGCGTTAACGGCGGCTCCCCATTCGCCTGATAATATTGTGACTGTGGCGTCCATTGCCGGGGCAAAAGTGGATCAGGTATTGATTGGCTCCTGCACCAATTCATCCTATATGGATCTTAAAACGGTGGCCCTGATCTTGAAGGGGCGACGGGTCCACCCTGACGTGACGGCCGGCGTAGCGCCGGGCTCTATGCAGGTTCTGGAAATGATTACCGCCGATGGGGGGCTGAGTGCGCTACTCGCGGCAGGTGTTCGGATATTCGAGAATGCCTGTGGATTTTGCATTGGAAATTCGCAATCGCCAAAAACCAATTCGGTGTCTTTGCGGACTAATAATCGGAATTTTGAGGGCCGGTCAGGAACGAAATCGGCTCGCGTTTATTTGGTTAGCCCCCCGGTGGCCGCGTTGGCAATTTTGAAGGGAGAAATCGTTGATCCAGCCACAGTGACGGACATGAAATACCCGAAGGTCAAGATGCCGAAGGCGTATAAGACCGATGACTCGATGCTGATCCTCCCCTCACAAGATCCTGCTTCGGTGGTGATTATCCGTGGGCCTAATATTGGAGAGCCTCCGCGAAATACACCGCTGCCTGATGTGTTGAATGGTGTGGCCACGTTGAAGGTGGGCGACAAGGTTACCACCGATCACATTATGCCGGCTGGGGCGAGATTGAAATACCGGTCGAATGTGCCGGCTTATTCTGAGTTTGTTTTCGAGCCGAATGACCCGACTTTCCCGAAACGTGCCGCTGCGTTACGGGACGCTGGTAAACATAATATTGTGGTCGCGGGAGAGTCTTATGGGCAAGGGTCGAGCCGCGAACATGCCGCGCTGTGCCCCATGTATCTTGGAGTGAAGGCTATTTTGGCGAAGTCGATTGAGCGTATTCACTCCGCCAACCTCATTAACTTCGGGATTGTCCCGTTGATATTCGAGAATGCTGCTGATTACGAAGCCATTTCACAGGGGGATGAGCTTGTGGTCGCGGGGCTGCGTGGGCAGGTGCAAGACGGGAATGAGCGCATTGTCCTCCATAACGCCTCCAGCGGAAAAGACGTGCCGGCCAAAATGAATCTGACCGCTCGTCAACGAGCTATCATTTTGGCGGGGGGCCTGTTGAATTTTACCAAGGACGGAAAATAAACGGTTTAGAAGGAAACGACTATGAGCTATCAAAAGGTTATTGTTCCAGAGCATGGTGAAAAAATCGTGATGGGGGCGGATGGCAAATTAGACGTGCCGGACCATCCGATTATCCCTTTTATCGAAGGGGATGGAATTGGTGCTGATATTACTCGTGCGGCGATGTTGGTGTGGAATGCGGCGGTCCGACAGGCTTATGGTGGTAAACGCAAGGTGGCTTGGATGGAGGTTTACGCAGGCGAGAAAGCGAATGAAGTATATGGGCAACCTATTTGGCTTCCCCCTGAAACCCTGACGGCCTGTCGTGAGTTTCTGGTGTCGATCAAAGGGCCGCTAACCACTCCTGTGGGAGGGGGAATCCGCAGTATCAATGTGGCGTTGCGCCAGGAGCTCGACCTTTATGTTTGTCAGCGACCGGTCCAGTGGTTTAAAGGAGTGCCCTCGCCTGTAAAACATCCGGAATTAACGGATATGGTAATTTTTCGAGAAAATACCGAGGATATTTATGCAGGCATTGAGTGGGCGGCAGGAACGCCTGAGGTGAAGAAGGTCATTCACTTCCTCCAAAAAGAGATGGGGGTCAAAAAGATCCGCTTCCCCGAATCTTCTGGTATTGGGATTAAGCCTGTTTCGCAAGAAGGGACAGAGCGTCTGGTTAAAGCGGCCATCCGCTATGCAATTGAACAGCGACGCCCTTCCGTGACGCTGGTTCACAAGGGTAATATCATGAAATTTACGGAAGGGGCGTTCCGTGACTGGGGGTATGAGGTGGCTCGAACGCAATTTGGCGCTACCCCGATAGATAAAGGACCTTGGCATAAAATTACGACCTCAGGGGGCCATGAATTGGTGGTCAAAGATGTGATCGCCGATGCCTTTTTGCAGCAACTGCTGACCCGCCCAGCGGATTATTCAGTGATCGCAACGTTAAACCTGAATGGGGATTATATTTCAGATGCCCTTGCCGCCTGTGTTGGTGGCATTGGAATCGCACCCGGCGCTAACATCAACTATGACAGCGGGGTGGCCTGTTTTGAGGCGACTCATGGGACAGCCCCAAAATATGCCAATCTAGACAAGGTGAATCCCGGCTCTTTGATCCTTTCCGGTGAGATGATGTTCCGTTATATGGGTTGGACAGAGGCTGCCGACCGAATCCTTGCCGGTGTTGAGCGAACCATTAGTAAGAAAACAGTGACCTATGATTTCGAACGCCTGATGGAAGGGGCTACGCTCTTGAAATGCAGTCAGTTCGGGCAGGCCATTGTAGACAATATGTGATTCAGCCCACGGGTTGATTGAGAGGCATGATACCGTGAGCACCCCGTTCGAATTTCTTTCCTCGGCCGAATCGACCGATATCGGGTATCGGCGAAAAAATAATGAAGACTCCATGCTGAGTCTGCCCTCAAGCGGGGTATTCTGTGTGGCTGATGGCATGGGCGGGGCACAGGGGGGGGAGATCGCCAGTAAAGCGGTCGTGGATGCCATACGAAAAGCCTTTCAGGAGTCTCCAGAGGCAAATTTTGCCTTGACCGCTGAAGCTGCCGCAACCGTGTTCGAGCTCGCTCTGAACGAGGCCAGTCGGTGGATTAAAGAACGTGCGGATGGGTTAGGTATTAGTGGGACTGGTAGCACGGTCGTGGGAATCGTATTTGACCGGGTGATGCCGTCCAAGGGGATTGCCCTGCACGCGGGGGATAGCCGGGTCTATCGACTTCGTGATCATCAGCTAGTGCAATTAACGAAGGATCATTCTGTGGCGGCTGCGGCCGGACTTCCCAACGACAGTCTTCTGCCTCCCATGTTTCGAGGGGTGATTACGCGTGCGGTTGGGTTGGAACAAAATGTGATTCTTGAATCCACCTATTTTGATGTTGTGGCGGGTGACCTTTTCCTGCTGTGCTCCGATGGGCTGGATAAAATGTTAAGCGATCGCCGGATACTAAAAATCCTTCGCAGGCATCAATCTGACCCCTTGGAGCAGATGGTGAAAAATTTGGTTGATGAAGCATTGCGTGAAGGTGGCGATGATAATGTCACGGCCATAGTGATTCGAGTTTCTCGTGATTTGCCGCAAGGCCCCACGATGGAGATTCCTTCCGAAACCCTGGCTTTGGAGCAGTTGGTGATTGCGGTGCCAGAAGCGAATAACCCGGATGCCTGGCGCCTGGACTCTGGTACAATTAATGAAATGGTCAGCGAAGCTGAGGTTCAAATAGCCGCTAAAAAAGAGGCGGGTGTACTTTCGAGATGGCGTGGGCGGGTGCGTTCTCGGCCCAAAATTAAACGCACGGCAGAGTCTTCAGCCGGAGGGTGGCTGTGGTTTTGGTTGCTTTTTATCCTGCTTATTTCAGCAGGGGTAGTTACCTTTTTGTTATTAGTTATGCGGGGAACAATATGAAAATCATGGATTTTGATTATCTCGTGTTGGGGAGTGGCATCGCGGGGTTGATGTCTGCCTTACATTTAGCTAAGCAGGGACGGGTTCTGGTGGTCACCAAGAAGGGCCGTGCAGAGAGCAATACCAACTATGCCCAAGGCGGTATTGCCTGTGTGATGGATCTGGAGGACAGCTTTGCCGAGCATGTGAAGGATACGCTGGATGCGGGAGCCGGGCTTTGTGACGAAAACGTGGTACGCGAGATAGTGAGCAATGGGCCCGAACGAATTGCCGAATTGGAGCGGTTTGGTCTTCATTTTGCAGGAGAAGCCGGTCAAGGTGGCCGGATCTATGATTTAGGGCGTGAGGGGGGACACTCCCAGCGCCGCGTGTTGCATGCGGGCGATATCACCGGGCAGGCCGTTGAAAAAATTCTATTAGGACAGGTGCAGGTCAATCCAGCCATTTCCGTGATGGATCATTGCATGGTCATTGATTTGATTACCACGGGCTGGCTTGCCGATCGGGCCTTGGCTCCCGGGCAAGCGGTTAGACGACCAGAGGATAATCGATGCGTCGGGGTATACGCATTAGACGAAAATACGAGCGAGATTTTTGCTATTCGCGCTTCAGCTACCGTGCTGGCGACCGGGGGGGGCGGCAAAGTGTATCTTTACACCAGCAATCCTGACATTGCGACAGGCGACGGAGTGGCCATGGCGTGGCGCGCGGGCGTGCCGATCAAAAATATGGAATTTATTCAGTTTCATCCCACCATCTTGCATCATCCCAAGGCAAAATCATTTTTAATTAGTGAGGCTGTGCGAGGTGAAGGGGCAAATTTGGTTGATGGTGAAGGCAAGCCGTTCATGGACGCTTATGATTCGCGAGGTTCGTTGGCTCCCCGCGATATCGTGGCGCGCGCCATTGACCGCGAAATGAAGCTGAGCGGTGCCCCCTGTGTTTACCTGGATATTCGTCATCACACCGCCGATTTTTTGATTAATCGATTTCCAAATATCTATGCCCGATGCCTGTCATTAGGGATTGATATGGCGAGAGACCTCATTCCCGTCGTTCCTGCTGCACATTATTTTTGTGGGGGAGTGGAGGCAACTGTAGAGGGCCGTACCGCTATGCCAGGATTGTTCGCTTGCGGAGAAGTGGCGTGTACTGGGTTGCATGGGGCTAACCGATTGGCGAGTAATTCTTTATTGGAGGCTTTGGTATGTGCGGCCAAAATGGCAGAACATGTAGGACAGATGGAGCGGCAGGACCTTAGTGGCGTCAGTATTCCGAGTTGGGAGTATGGTGCCGCTGTACCCAGTGATGAGAGTATCGTTTTGGAGCATAACTGGAATGAGGTTCGTACCTGTATGTGGGATTACGTCGGGATCGTCAGATCTGACAAGCGCCTGGAGCGCGCTGCCCGCCGTATCCGGAACCTCCGCCAAGAGATCCGCCAGTATTACCTCGATTATCTGGTGACACCGGACATTTTGGAGTTACGTAATATAGCGGATGTTGGCGAACTCATCATTCGATCCGCCCAATTTCGAAAAGAAAGCAGGGGGCTCCACTATACGATTGATTACCCGGAACGGAATGACTTAATGGAGCGGCATGATACCGTTATTCACGATAGACCGGGCGGCGGGCTTGCTTGAATTAAACAAGTCGCCGAAAAGGTGGATTTCTATTTGACAGGAATAAGTCATGCGGTGCATAGTCAGCACATTAGTAACCCATTTAATACCAGAGGACAGACATGGATAAAGCCTTGAAAGCCTTGGTCGTTGCCCTGCTCTTTTTGAGCATTGCGGCAGTTGTCATTGAGTTTAAAATTTATAGTCAGCGGGTGGAGCTGAAAGGACGAGCTAGCAAGCTTGCTGATTATGTCGTAAAGATCGCGGGGACGGTTGAAGTGCCGCCTGCCACGCTTACGGATTTGGCCGCCAGTGACAACATTCCTCGCTTGATTGTCAAAAATGACGATCTAAAGCAGTACTATCAAATTGGTGATGATGGGAAGCCCAGCAACGTTACCTCCGGAAAAGGGACGATGGATGATGTCTTGCTTGGGATTTGGAATAGTGCAGATCGACAGCACACCCGCCTCACTGACACTCGCACTGAATTAACACAGAGCCGGACTACCTTGGGGCTGACAAGTAATTCGCTTGTAACCGTTGAAGGAACGCATTCAACCACAAGCAATGATCTGGTAAAAACCGAGGGGGAGGTTTTGGTTGTTAAGCAGGAAGTTTCGAAGAAGACGTCCGAGATACAAGAGCTGAACGACCAGATCGAAGTCAACAAGGCAGACATTGAAAAGAAAGCGGGCGAGGTCGCAAAACTGTCTGAAAAGGTGAGCACGTGTGAATCCGAGATTGATGCAGGAAAGCGTTATATTGCCAAGATCTCCAAAGAGCTCACGATGCTTAAGGGCGTAGGTGGAACAAATGCTTTGCCTGTTGGGGTTCAGGGACATATCGCTGTTATGAACACAAGCTGGAATTTTGTTGTGATTGATTTGCTTCCCGAATCCTCGCCAATGCTAATGACAGATCTTACGATTCAGCGTGATGATAAATTTGTCGGCAAAGTACGGATCTCCGAGATCCGTAAAGAGCAGCGGATTGCTGTTGCGGAAGTTTTGCCCGAATATCAGGAGTTAGTGCCTGCCAAGGGTGATGTTGTATTTTATTGAGTAGGCTTAGGGTAAGAGGTCTTCATGCGCCTGATGGCTTTATGCACTCTCGTTTTCGGTCTTTTCCTTGTGGCGGGATGTGCAACGGAAAATGATTCCGATATGCCTTGGAACACCCCGCAAGCATGGGAAGGCGCCCCTGGAATACCTGGATTTTCCCCTGCCGGTGGCCGGTAAAAGATGACCACAAAAAGCCCCCGTAACTGGTGACAGCTATGGGGGCTTCGCATCTACCGTAGAAGCGGCGCCCTCGCCGCTTTTTTTGCTATCGGATGGGCACGCGGCGAGGGCGCCGCGTCTACAAAAGTCACACGTCATCTTTCGGCGAGATCAGAAATCCTGATCTTAGCGCCATTCGTGACAGTTACAGGGGATTATTTTTTCAATAGGCCACGGGCGATCATGACTTCTGCAATTTGAATCGCATTCTGAGCGGCACCCTTCCAGATATTGTCTCCTGCACACCACAGCACCAAACCGTTCTCCGTGCTATGGTCTTTGCGGATACGACCCACCAGGACGTCATATTGTCCTGAAGCATCAACAGGCATTGGGTAGGCATTGGCTTTTGGGTTGTCCACAACACGAACGCCGGGGGTTTTGGCTAAGAGCGCTCGAGCCTCTTCCACGGAAAGCGGGTTTTCCAACTCAATATTGATGGCAATACTGTGGCCGTTGAAAACCGGCACACGCGCGCAGGTAGTGGCCACCCGGATCGAGGCATCCAAAATCTTATGGGTTTCTTTCCGCATTTTGATTTCTTCGGTTGTTTCGCCTGAATCGTCTTTAAACGAACCTACACAAGGAATCAGGTTGAACGCAATTTGATGGGGATAGACTTCACGCGGCAAAGGTTGCCCGTCCGCCCAAGCTTTGGCCTGTGCTTCAAGCTCCTTAACTGCCGCACTACCGGTGCCGGAGACAGCCTGGTAGGTGCTGGCCACTAGGCGCTTGATACGGGCCGCTTTATGGATGGCCACCAGTGGCATCAATGCAATGATGGTGCTGCAATTGGGATTAGCGATCAAGCCCTGATGGTTGTCCAAAGCGTCCGGGTTGATTTCCGGGATAACCAGCGGGACACGAGGATCCATGCGGAAGTCATCGCCGTTATCCACAACGATACAACCTCGTTTAACGGCTTCCCAGCCCAGGGTTTGAGATGCCCCCTTCGAGCCTTCAGTTCCTGCAAAAAAGGCGAAATCCATGCCGTCAAAAGCCTCAGGCGTAGCGGCTTTGACCGGATAGCTTATTCCATCAATTACTTCCGTACGTTCGCTGCGGGCCAGGATGACCAGGGATTTAACAGGAAAATTACGTTTTTTGAGCAGGCGAACCATTTCAGTCCCAACTGCACCAATCCCGACTACGCAAACATTATATTTCTTCATATTTCTCTCTCTTTCATGTGCTAGGGCACATTTTTTTACTGGGAAGGGATGCTACCCAAGACTCATGCGGAGAGTCCAGCCAAACCTTGATGGATTTTTATTTTTTCAATGAGGCCGAACGGGTATTGTAACAAGCGTGCGTATGAAACAATTCAAATTGATTGACTTTGCAGGCTTTGTGTTGCGCCACTCTTTTCTTTCGTTCCTCCGTAACAAGGGGATGGAGAAGGCAGCTGTTCTGGCCTACAATACATTCTTCGCGCTGTTCCCTCTCATCCTGCTGTTGTTGTTTGTTGCAGGCCGATACATGGCTTCTTCCCAGGAAAGCATGCAGGGGGTTGAGCGGGTTATGGCCCAGATGATGCCCATGTTCAGTGATGCCATTATTCGGGAAGTGGAAGGGCTTTCAGTTCAAAAGACGTGGGGAGGGATCAGCTTGCTTTTGTTGTTATGGGCGGTAACCCCTTTGGCGGGAGCGATTCGTGGTGCATTTGATCAGATCTACAAACGCGACCGGCCACTTCCCTTTCTCAAAGAGAAGCTGTTGGATGGCCTAGCTGTTTTCCTGATGTTGGTGCTGCTGGTGCTTTTGGTGGCCGGAGAGATCGCGTACGCGCTTATCAGTAGTGTGATCCTTTGGAAAGTACCTTTGCTAGTGCAACTGACGGATATTGTTGTGCCGCTCCTGGTCACCATGACGTTTCTCTCGCTCGTCCATTATGTTTTTGCCCCGGTGAAATTACGGCTGATAAACGTTTTAACAGGGGGGCTGGTAACGGCCATCTTATTGGGTCTAATGGGGCCGATTTTCACTGCGATTATGAAGTTTAATCCCAGTTATGGGTATGCTTTTGGTTCATTAAAGGCCGTATTTCTGTTGCTAATCTGGATTTATTATTCGTTTGTAACCATCCTTCTCGGCATTGAGGTGGCCGCCTGCATTCATTGGCGCGAAGCCATTTTGGTGAGGGAGTTATTTGTTTCGCCTGGAAAACGTCATAAATCAGCCGAACGATTGAGACAATATCGGCAGGGCTACGAAGAGAACCATGTTCTGTTTGCCGAGGATGACCCCGGGGATGCCATGTTTTACATTATTACGGGGACTGTGCGGTTGATGAAGGGGGAGCAATTGTTAAGAGTTATGCACGAGGGTGAGTATTTCGGGGAAATGGCGATGTTGCTCAAATCAAGCCGCTCGGCAACGGCGATCATAAATGAGGCCGGAACCCAGTTATTGGAAATATCTGCAAGTAATATGGAGGCGACATTGAGGCAGAATCCGGCGGTGATCCTGGCCTTGCTTCAGGAAATGGCCCAGCGCCTAAAAAACACTGATGCCTTGTTGCCTCCCTCGAATTAGACCCTTAACTCTTAACTCCCAACTCTAAACTCCCAACTCTAAACTCCCAACTCTCAACCCCCATGAGATTAATCTTATCGTTTTTGCCGGCCGGTTTTTGGCATAATGGCGAAAAGCTAATAAGAGGAGTGGGCGTATGGCGTTAAATGTTGTGCAGCGTATTGATGAGGGCGTAAAGATTCAGAATGTTTTAGCGAGCGTGTCGGATAAGACGGGGTTAGATCGCTTAATCCCTGCGCTACTGAAGATCAATCCGGCGGTTAAAATATACTCGACGGGGGGGACCTATACCGCCTTGCGGGGGATTCTGGGCGCAAATTCATCAAATTTAATTTCCGTGTCTGATTATACCGGACAACCTGAGATGCAGGGGGGGCTGGTTAAAACATTGGATTTCAAGATATACCTGGGTTTGCTGAGCGAGACCTATAACCCTGCCCATGTGGAGGACCTCAAAAGGACTCAAGGTGTGGCTCTGGATATGGTGATCGTGAATCTGTATCCTTTTGTTCAGGCGGTCGCCAAGCAGGGCACAACCCCTGAGGAAGCACGTGCCAATATTGATATCGGCGGCCCGTGCATGGTGAGAGCGTCCGCTAAAAACTTTTTGCGGGTAGCCTCAATTACTGATCCAAAGGACTACGATGTTCTCATTAAAGAGCTGACCGCAGGGAAGGGATCGCTTTCGTTAAAAACCCGCTTTGGATTAGCCCAAAAGGCATTTTCGCATACAGCCGCTTATGACGCGGCGATTGCGGCTTATCTCAACGGGAAAGACTTCGAAGAGATTAAGGCGTGTTACCAGATTTAAATTGGAGAGGATATAATCTATGTTTGAATTGAGCGTTAAAACCCATTTTTCAGCCGCCCATCGGCTCATAGGCTATGAGGGCGCCTGTGCCAATTTGCACGGTCACAATTGGGATGTCGAAATTTTTGTGCAGGGAAAAGCCGTTAATGAATTGGGAATGTTGGTGGACTTTCGAGACATTAAAGCTGCGATCAAGGAAGCTATGAAGGAAGTTGACCATAGTGATCTCAATCAGTTACCCCCGTTCGTTCGCGACAACCCGACTTCTGAGCATTTAGCGCGATATTTGCACATGAAATTGGGCCAGCATTTGAATAATGAGTTTCATCACGTTTCCAAAGTAACGATCTGCGAAACCCCCGGCACCACTGCGAGTTACTGGGATGAAACCTGATTCCGTATTTGTAACGGAGACGTTTACCTCGATTCAGGGGGAATCCACGTGGGCGGGCGCCCCCTGTTTTTTTGTCCGGCTGAGCGGGTGTAATTTGAGATGTCGCTATTGCGACTCAACTCACAGCTATCCGCAAGGCAGAAAAACGTCCGTTATTTCATTGGCTGAAGAATTTGCGGCCAGCACCGCTATGATCGCGGAGATTACAGGCGGTGAACCTTTGGGGCAGACCGGTTTTAAAGCGTTGGCGTTGGCTCTGCGGGAGGCCGGGAACGGGCGCCCGGTGTTGGTGGAAACCAACGGGAGTAAAAACATCTCCGTCATCCCGGAACAGGTGATCGCGGTGATGGATATGAAATGCCCTGATAGTGGAGAGGCTGCCGCCACGGATATGGGCAATCTGGGCCGACTTCGCGACTATGATGAGGTCAAATTCGTGATTTCCAGTCGCCGTGACTTTGCCTGGGCACAGCGCTTAATTAAGAAACATAATTTGACTCTGCGCTGCCATGCGGTGCTTTTCAGCCCTGTTCAAGCACGGGTGCCGGCAAGTCTGCTGGCTGCCTGGGTCATTGAGGCCGGCCTTCCGGTTCGCATTCAGGTCCAGTTACATAAAATTTTGGGAGTATCTTAGGATGAAAGCCGTGGTTTTACTGTCCGGGGGATTGGATTCTTCAACCCTGCTTCACTACGTCATTCAAAAGCTTGGAATGCTGGACGTTTACGCGCTGTCTTTTATCTATGGGCAAAAACACCACTGTGAGCTGACAGCGGCCGCTTGGCAGGCGAAAGCAGCAGGTGTGAAAGCGCATGACATTGTGGATATGAGCTTTTTTGGCGCTTTGACGCCAGGTGGGTCAGCGCTAACAGATGACGCTATTGGAGTGCCGAGGTTAGTGGATTTGGCTGCCTCGGAACTAACACAGCCGCCAACCTATGTGCCAAATCGGAATATGATGCTGCTCTCTATCGCAGCGGCCTATGCTGAGGCTCGGGGCGTAAAATTTTTATATTATGGGGCCCAGACACAAGATCACTACGGCTATTGGGATTGCACTCCTGATTTTCTAGAAAAAATAAATGCCGTTTTGGCTTTAAATCGGCGGACTCCTGTTACGGTCCTTGCCCCTTTTGTGAATATGCGTAAGGCGGATGAGATCAGGCTGGGGCTATCGCTGGGGGTCGATTATGCCCATACCTGGACCTGCTATCGGGGCGCTGCGATCCCTTGCGGGGAGTGTCCTTCCTGCATCGAGCGCGAGATCGCTTTCAGCGAGGTGGCGATTCCCGATCCGCTTTTGGCCCGCAATACGTGCGACATGTAGCACCGCACTGTGTGCGGAATCTTTCTGGGATTTCCGATCACAGATCGGTACTACATTTTAAAAATATCAGGCGCTTTTCAGAAGGCGACGCAGGATTGACGAAATTTGTGCCCGTGGTACCTTAAAGCTTCATTCAAGGAGTTCATCAAATTATGCAAAAAGATTCATTTGATTTTCTAAAGCAAGTTATCGGTGTCGCCAGTCCTTCCGGTTTTGAATGGCATGTGCAAGCTCTCTTTAAAAAAAGGATGTCGGCCTGTTGCGACGAAGTCCGCTCTGATGTTCATGGCAATCTCATTGGTGTCATCAATCCAGAAGCGCCCATCCGGGTGATGTTGTCTGGGCATTGTGACGAAATTGGCTTGATGGTGGTCCACATTGAGGATCGCGGTTTTATTTCCTTCGCAGCTGTGGGCGGGATTGATCCTGCGGTCATCAGCGGACAACGAGTCAAAATCCACTCTGCCAAGGGCCAGGTATTCGGAGTCATCGGGCGTAAGCCAATCCACATGCTGGAGCCTGACGAGCGGGGTAAGGCGATCAAATTACAGGACATGTGGATTGATATCGGCGCCAAGAATCGCAAAGAGACGGCAAAGTCGGTGGAGATCGGTGACTATGTGACGATTGATGTGGGCCTTGAGCCAATGCTCAATAATTTGGTGGCAGGGCGTGGCTTTGATGACCGCGCAGGCGCCTTCGTGGTTGCCGAGACCCTTCGCCGCTTGAAAGGGCGCAAGCTCAAGGTGGGCGTATACGGGGTAACCAGTGTTCAGGAGGAGATCGGGTTGCGAGGGGCTCGTACGAGTGCTTACGGAATTGACCCGCATGTGGGTATCGCCGTCGATGTCGGGTTTGCGTCGGACTACCCTGGTGGCGATGTCAAGCGCACCGGCGAGTGCAAATTGGGCAAGGGTCCCACCTTGCACCGTGGCCCCAATATTAATCCGGTTTTGGCGCGCGTGATGGAAGCGTCTGCTAAAAAGAATAAGATCCCATTTCAGATTACGGCCGAACCCTCAGCAACGGGAACCGATGCGAATGCGATGCAAGTGAACCGTTCCGGCGTCGCCGCCGCCTTGGTCAGCATCCCCAATCGCTACATGCATACCGCTGTAGAGGTGATTTCTCTCGAAGACCTCGATAACTGTTCGAAGTTATTGGCTGAATTCATCGCGGGGATGGACCCCCACCAAAAATTTATTCCGGGGATGTAAAGAAAACTCAGTCCATCAGACGGTATTTAATGATGCACCAAAGGGCTTGAAAGCCGTCTTTCCAAGTGATCTTCTTGCCGTCTTCGTAGGAGCGACCGTAATAGGAAATCGGCACTTCATAGATGCGCCATTTGCCATGGCTCACTTTGGCGGTGATTTCTACCTCAAACCCGAAGCGGTTCTCTTTAAGGGTGATGGATTGCAATACCTCCCGGCGGAAGACCTTGTAACAGACCTCCATATCGGTAAGGTTCAGGTTGGTCATCATGTTGGACAAAGTCGTTAAAAACTTATTTCCCTGATAATGCCAGAAATAGCAAACCCGGTGTGGACCCCCGCCAAGAAACCGGGAACCAAAAACCACATCCGCCCGGTTTTCAAGGAGCGGGCGTAGCAGGAGCGGGTACTCCCGTGGATCATATTCAAGGTCGGCGTCCTGGATGATCACGAAGTCTCCAGTGGCAGCCGCAAAGCCCGTTCGCAATGCCGCGCCTTTTCCCCGGTTAATGTCATGGAAAAGAATACGCCATTCCGGGTGATCGATGGCCACTTGTTTGAGTACATCGCGAGTTCCATCTTTCGAGCAGTCGTCGACCACGATCAGCTCCTTCTCGAGTCCGACGTCGATGCTGGCGACCAGTTTGAGAATATCCAAGATCGTAGCGGCTTCATTATAAACAGGAATGACGATAGATAATTTCATTGGGACTCCTCTCGCTTATCTACTTACGTGCGGTGCGTTCGCTAACCCACTGGTGAATAGCTGTTCGTGTCTTTTTCCAGCCTTTTTCGTCGGTGCGCTCTTTAATAAATCGATCGTAAATTTCAAGGAACGCGGTCGTGAACGTGGAGAGTGACGTCATGCGCTCCTGGAAGCGGCTAATGGGATCCAGTTTTTCGGCTTCGGGTAATTTCAAGCCTCTGAAAACAAACTGATCGGCATCAAGCGTGACTTGCCAAGTGTCATTGCCACGGGCGAGCAGCAGTCGGGCTTTGCGAAGTTTTTTGCCACTAAGTAGGGCGATTTTGGCTTCCACGCTGATTTCCGGTGAGCCGCGCCGCAAGACGGTCTCGTGGGCGCCTTGACCTTCGAGCACAAAGGTGAGCGGGCCCTCAAGCATAATGGCGAAGTCTCCGCCGGATGGGAGTTTGATAATGCCACCCCGAGTTTCCGAATAAAACCACATCCAAGTGAGAAAATCTTGTCCGATATTATTGTCGGCAGCATCATCTTCACAGTCAGGAGAGAAGCTTGAGGCGGCGATATCTCGCACATCAATATGCAGTCGTTTTGCGGCCGCATTTTGCGGAGTTGCGGGAATCAGCCCAAATGCCTGTGCTTCACGAAAACCGATTTCGAGGGCGTCCATTTGTTTTTCGGAGGTGGCTTCGGCATAAACATCGTGGCTTTCCGGGAGATGGACAATGGACATGCCTTTTAGCTGGGGGGGCATGGTGGGGAGAAGGTGCGCCTCGATTTCTTTGCGGATTTCGCTGCGTGTCTTTCGGTCCAACTCGGCCCGGTTCTCAGCCATCATCCGGGCGAGTTCTTCCATCCGGCATTCGGCCCGGAGCAGCGATGTCGGAATTTTGCGTTCGGCACGCATCAGGGACAGCCGGAGATAGCCTGCCCAGAATGCCGTGTCTTTGTTAATATTCGTGTCCAGAAGGTGCCGACCGGTGACCCACCCTTGAATAGGAACTTCCCCTAGGGTTCTGATGGGCGGTGCAGCACGCTTGGCAAAACGCTCCACATAATCCTTAGGGAAGGTCTGTTGGAGATAAAACAACCGGAAAGTCATGCTTCCGCTTTCAAAAGACATGGCAATTCTCCTTGGTTAAAATGAAAGGAATACGGGTTATCAATCAGGACATTATGCGTAACCGCGTTTTTGAAGTTCGCGAGCAATCGCCATCTGGAATTCCTGAACATCTTGAGCAGAGGGACGATAGGCCTTGTCCTTCGCGCCTAATGCCAATCTTCCCGCTTGATCAAGCGACCAGGTGGCCTTGACTCCATCAGAGAAAACAACCGTGCCACTGACCAGTGAGCCGGGTAAGGTTAGGCGGTCGACTTCAACGCTCACTGCGCCGACACCCTGCGGTGCCTCCGGGGTCAGCCCGGGGATGTCGCCCGCTTCCGGGACGGCGGGGGAATCGGCTGAGGTTGAGTCGGAGGAAATAGTTTGAGAGGCCGCCGGACTTTTCCGTTTGTCTTGGATATCGAGGCCGAGTTCAATAATCAAAAATCGGACATCCATGTAGGTGAGGCTGAATTTGAATTGCTCGGTCATCCGGCGCTGGATTTCTGAAAGCCCACAACCCTCTTTAACCCATTGCGCCACAAGTGTTTTCTGTTCGTCGTTAAGTTGCATAGTCAATATCCATTTAACAGGTTGAAAAAGTTGACATGAGTATTTCAGAATCATCTTGGCGTGTCAATCGGGCGTGCTAACATAAACGCGAGAGGGGCGCATGACAAAATTCTGAAGGCACCCTCAAAATCCAATGCTTCAGGCTGAAAGGTATATACGAACACATATACCGGCTCGGGTGGATCATAAGAATTTGAACAGAAGCACGCAAAGCACGCGAAGGCGCCATACGGCGGGTACGCCGTATGACGCGGTGAATATTGCAAAACACCATGCAGGGTAGTGTATTCCGCGAAGCGTAACCCAAAGTCCTTCGTGATCTTCGTGCACTTCTGTTCAAAACTCTTTTCCGCGTGAGTGTTAACTGACACTCCTGGATTGCATGAAGAATTTTGTCATGCGCCCTCGCTAGGAGAGCATCGAAATATGAGTCCGAAATGGGAACATTTTGAGCACCAGGCCGATATCGGTATCCGGGGGTATGGTGCCACAATGGAGGAGGCTTTCGAGCAGGCCGGAATGGCCGTGATCGCGGTCATGGTGCCCTTGGAGCGGGTGGCGCAAACGATGCGGCTTGAGGTTCAATGTGAAGCTCCCGATTGTGAATTATTATTGACTGACTGGTTAAACACCATTCTGCGCGAAATGGCGATACGGAAGATGGTGTTTTCTCGATTTAGAGTCAGCATTAAAGGAATGCGGCTGGCTGGGGAGCTATGGGGAGAACCTTTGGACATTTCACGGCATGAACCGTCGGTTGAGGTCAAGGCCGCGACCTATTACGCGCTAAGAGTATGGCTGGATGCGGCCGACGGGTGGGGAGCGCAGTGTGTTGTGGATGTATGAGGAGTGGAGGCGCTTATGAATAAAGCAGGCCTAGTCAAATTATCGGAATGGGCGTGGGAAATCCCGCAGACTGCAAATATGCGGGTGCCCGGGCTTTTGTACGCTTCGGAGCCTCTGATCGAAGAGTTGGACGAAAAGGTGATGGAACAGCTCTCGAATTTGGCCGCCTTACCCGGAATCGTGCGAGCCGCATGCGCGATGCCCGATGCTCACTGGGGCTATGGTTTTCCCGTCGGCGGGGTGGCCGCCTTTGATCCACAAGAAGGGGGCGTGATTTCTGCCGGCGGAGTGGGTTTTGACATTTCATGTGGCGTCCGGACTCTGGTGACGCCTTTTATTGCTACTGATTTGCAGCCCCTGCAGGCCAAGCTGGCCGATGCGCTTTTTTATCACATCCCTGCCGGTGTCGGCAGTACGAGCCGCCTGAGCCTGAAGTCAGCCGAAATGACCGCTATGTTGACCGGAGGCGCCAAATGGGCTGTGGAGCAGGGGTTTGGAATTCCTGAAGATGTGAGCCGAATCGAGCATCAAGGGCAGTGCGATGATGCCGATCCTGGCGAAGTATCGAAAGAGGCCCGCCGCCGACAGACTGATGAAATGGGGACATTGGGGGCGGGTAACCACTATCTGGAAGTTCAAGTTGTTCGCGAGATTTATGATGAGCGGGTTGCCCAGGCGTTTGGCTTGGTACCGGAGGGGATTGTGGTAAGCATCCATTGTGGGTCGCGGGGATTGGGGCATCAGGTGGCAACTGAGTTTTCGCGACGTATGGTGGTGGAGGCCGCTGAGTACGGGATTCAGGTGCGGGATCGAGAACTGGCGTCCGTGCCCGCGTATTCTCCGCTCGGTAAGAGTTATTATGGCGCCATGCGGGCGGCCGCCAACTGTGCGTTGGCGAACCGTCAGATTCTTTCTCATTTTATCAGAGAGGTTTTTCACTCGGTAATGGGCGAGGCTCAAATCAAGCTCCTCTATGATGTCTCGCATAATCTGTGCTCACTTGAAAATCATGAGGTGAACGGTAAAAAGAAACGACTATTTGTTCACCGTAAAGGGGCTACACGTGCTTTGGGCCCCGGCAATTCGGAGCTGGTCGAGTGCTATCGGGAAGTGGGACAGCCGGTCTTGGTGGGTGGCACCATGGGAACAGCGTCTTATATCCTGGTCGGTACACCGGAAGGGGATCGGCTTTCATTCAGCTCCGCGTGCCATGGGGCCGGCCGCAGCCAGAGCCGGAGCCAGGCGTTGAAGCAGTATCGTGGTGAGGATGTGGTGGAGACGTTGAAACGTCGCAATATCACGATTAAGTCCCGCTCCTATCGCGGCATCGCCGAAGAGGCCCCGGCGGCGTACAAGGATGTAAGTGAAGTGGTGCGCGCCTCGGCGGGCGCCGGGCTCGCACGGATAGTGGCACGCTTGGAGCCGATGATTTGTGTGAAGGGATAAAAGGGAGTATTCAGAAGTCAGCATTCAGGATTCTCTTGTGGGAGGGGCGCTATGCGCCGCGATGGGCTCATATCTGGGCACCCATTTGGAACCCATCGCGGCGCGTAGCGCCCCTCCCACAGTGCTGTGCTACATTGTCTTTCAGGCTTTCCAAACTTCCAGATGTAGCGCCGATCTGTGATCGGGTGTTTCCTGACAGCCTAATAGTCTCAGCCTAATCCGCTAACAGCCTTGGCGTCCTGTGGGACGCCAGTGCATTTTGTCCTGACTTTTCGCTCATGATTCCTGTACTATCCTTATATGAATTCTAAACGAGCGGGATTAACTAATGTGGCGCAGGAACGAGCCCTGCTGGTTCAGGTGATCATCGGGCGCGCAGGTCGAGTCGTAGCCAAAGATTCCTTGGAAGAACTTGAGCGATTGGCGGATACGGCAGGAGCCGTCGTGTTAGGGACCCTCTCACAGAACCGGCCCGCTCCGAATTCTAAATATTTCATTGGGGAAGGAAAAATTGAAGAAATCAAACTCGCTTGTCAGAAGGTAAATGCCAATTTGGTCATTTTTGATAACGAGCTTTCCCCCGTCCAGGTCAATAATCTGGATCAGGCCATTGGGGTCAAAGTCATTGACCGCACCGAGGTGATTCTTCAAATTTTTGCCCGCCGCGCGCGTTCGGCAGAAGCCCAGATTCAAGTCGAACTCGCTCAGCTTCAATATCTGGTGGGCCGGTTACCCGTATCGGAAAAGCAGGCGCGCTTCAGTGGCGGGATTGGGATGAAGGGGCCGGGCGAAAGCCCGTTGCGGTTGCGTAATGAACCCATGCGCCGCCGAATCAAGGATTTGAAAGATAAGCTGGAGTCCATTCAGGAAAGACGCGAACGAACCCGAGCACGCCGGCCATGGGCCGCCATTAGTCTGGTGGGATACACCAATGCCGGGAAGTCCACCTTACTCAACACCTTATCGGGCACGGACGCCTATGTGGATGACCGCCTGTTTGCCACGCTCGATACCAAAAGCCGCCTCGTGTATCTTGCGGAGGGCGTGGAAGCGTTGCTGACAGATACGGTGGGATTTATCCGGCATCTTCCGCATGGGTTGATCGCCTCCTTCCACTCAACTCTTGAAGAGGTGGCTGAGGCTGATGTGCTGCTTCATGTAGCCGACGCCGGGCATCCTTATGTAAGCGAACACTGTGAAGTTGTTTTTGAAACTCTGACAGAAATGGGTGCCGGCAAGGTGCCGGCAATGCTTGTGTTTAATAAATGCGATACGCCTGCTGCCTGTGCGCGAATTTCGGAATTGCTCACAAAGTATCCTGGCTCCCTGGCGGTGTCAGCCCTAAGCGGGGCGGGCATCGATGAATTGAAAATACGCTTACTCAAAATGATCTCCAGTAAGAGGTAGTATGGCAAAGAGATTTTCCCTGAAAAATGGGCTTCTATTGGTTTTAGTTTTGATTTTGGGGTGCGCCCCTGCGGCCAATGAAACCGAAAAAGGGCCGGCACGAAAAACTGCGAAAATAAGGCAATACAAAGAACCCACCCCTAGCCCCTCCAGGGAGGGGATCAAGCCTGAGGCAAGGCAATACAAAGAACCCACCCCTAGCCCCTCCAGGGAGGGGATCAAGCCTAAGGGATTGAAAATCAACGAGATCCCTTCCTTAGAGGGCGGCGCTTCTGCTTCCCAAACGTCCTCTTTCTATTTCGTCCAGATCAGCGATACGCATTGGGGCGCCAAAGATGGAATCGCCATGACTCGGAGTGCCGTTGCGTTGATCAATAAGCTCCCGGTCCAAGTTGAATTTGTGGCGATTACGGGTGATTTATTTGCCGATTCTATTCGAAATGAAAAAATTGTCGGAGAAGGAGTAGCCGCATTAAAGGGCTTGAAGTTCCCCGTTTACTGTGTTCCCGGGAACCATGATCTTATTCAAGATGATTTTGAGAGGACGCAGTCGCTATTCGAAGACTATTTTGGGCCTATCAATCGGAAGGTGATCATCAAAGGCGTGGCATGCCTTTTCCTTTGCACGGAGATGCCGCGTGGCGAAACACGAAGTGCCTGGCAGATAGAACGCGCGAATATCGAGGAGATGATTGGAGCCTCACTGGCGCCTATTTTAATTTTTATCCACCGTCCCCCAGTGCGGGATTTGCTAGTGAGCGGGAGTGCCGATGCGGGCAAATGGGGCGAGGTAACAGACCCCAGTTGGAACCGATTGTTTGCGGAATACCCAGGGATTAAAGGCGTATTTGCGGGACATTTTCACCGCGATGAAACAATTTGGATCGGCGAGGTGCCGGTCTATGTGGCTCCTGCGTTAGCTCGATTCTGGGATCGACAACCTGCATTCCGCCTTTACGAATACAAGGCCGGCCATATCAATTACTGGACGCTTTACCCAGAACGCTCCCCGCAGCGATAAGCCAGGTGAAGGCGAGGTCAAGCTGCATGCTCATCATCAAAGGCTGGGGACAGCCGTACTACACAAAGAGAGAGCGGAGCACGTGTAGACGCCTGCCGGGCTTCACGCCTGTGTGGGGGGGGGGGGGCTACCCGGGGGGGGGGCCCGGGGCCGCGCGAAAAATTAGGTTTGGAGAAAAAAAAAAAAGGGAGACCAAGGGTGATAAAAAAC
>JBBQNS010000064.1:0-21074 GCA_038330175.1 Kiritimatiellia bacterium | reverse complement strand
CATCCAGCTGCTGATTCAAAAAGCCTGCGGCTACAGAAACCGGGAGCGACTTAAGACTGACATCCTGTTTCATTTTGGCGGCCTAAACCTCAACCCCGTTCTTGATCAATGAAAAATCCCCCCACAAACCCAGAAGCGCCTAGGTTTAACTGTTTTCATGGTTGTTATCATTATATTCTTTTTTGATGTTCAACCACAAGGAAGCAGTCGAGCTCCTACTGGAGTAAGAGAGTGAGCTAGATTGAGATCCCTTCCTCTGAAAGGTTAGGATCGGAATGATGATGGATCGAAATCGATTCAATGTGGGAGGAGCACTCCGTGCCGCGACGGGCTTAACCCGGTGACCAAAATGGACAAGAATCGCCGCGGCGGAGCGCGCCTCCCACATTGGGGGAAAATCAAAATGATGATCGTTGGAGAACGAGAAAACAATCGTCTTACCCATCATGATGGCATATCATGTGTATCAAAGAGTGGCATGAAGGTAGAGAGGATCAATCTGTGCGAGACAACCAGAACAAAACAAGGCAACCCAACGTAATTCTGATCAATTGCGACGATCTTGGTTATGGCGACCTGGCCTGCTATGGGTTCCCCTGCAATGACACGCCGCACGTTGACCAACTGGCGCTGGAAGGAATGCGGTTTACCGATTTCTATATGGCTTCCCCCGTGTGCTCCGCTTCGCGCGTGGCGATGCTGACCGGCTGTTATTCACAGCGAATCGGCCTTGCCGACTATCAAGTGCTCTTCCCAGGCCAGGCACAGGGACTCAATCCGAAGGAATCAACCTTTGCCAAACAGTTGAAACAAGTCGGCTACGATACAAAAATCATTGGTAAATGGCATTGCGGCGATCAACCGGAGTTCCTGCCGACCCACCACGGGTTTGATGAATATTTCGGGATTCCATGCGGCGCTGAACCGCATAGGAACCGATATCCGCGAAGCGGGCGTGTGCGCGAACCCCAAACCACTGACCGAATACGATGCGGATCATCCCTATATGATCGCCTACTACGATCTAGCCGACATGCCGACTATGTGCGGCGGAGAAGTAATATATATCTATGAAAACAATAGCGATCAGTCTCATCATCCTTTTCAGTTTCGTAAGCCACGTGCCAGCAGCCGGGGATCCCTCCCCTTCCCGACCGGTGATTCCCCTTGGCCTTTCGGCACTCCCTGCTCCCGCCACCTCCACTAACCCGATCCCCAACGACGCCAGCATGCTCTCATTCACGCTCACGGGGCCCGGCTCCCGTGACATCGCCTTGACCATTCCATCGAACACCTGGTTCGGATTGAGCGAATTAAACAGCGCACTGGTTTTGTCTGATGGCGCCCCCACCAATGTACAAGTTCTGATCTACATGAAGGACTGGGATTATATGTGGTTCCAGCAGCTGCTCCCGGGATACGCCTCACCGGGCATTACCAATCAATACCGCGTCGATCTTTCCCCCTCCGCCACCCAATGGGAACCTCAAGGGCATCATGGTGTCTGGAATGCCCGCGCCTTGATGAAGCCTCAGGAGTTCGGCATCCGCGTCTTCTTCAATGGGCCCGGTGTCCTCACCGGCACGTTTGTCAATGTATCCGCCAAAGGGATACCGGTCGACACGACCCCGCCAACACTCCGCGATGTGCGCCCGTCCACACACGAATTATCCTGTTTCGATAAGTTCGAGGTCACGTTTGACCTGCCGGACCGCTACGCCAATCCATTTGACCCGGAGGAGGTTGCCGTCACGGCAAAGATAGAAACACCGGAAGGAAAAACCGTCACCATCGACGGATTCAACACGTGCGACTACTACCGGACCGTTACGCCAACCGGCGAAGAAGTTTTACCTCAAGGCGCCCCCCACTGGAAAATCCGCTATGCCCCCCCTCGCCCCGGAACCTACCGCTACACTCTGCAAGCCCACGACACCCGAGGTACAGCCACCTGGGGGCCCGGCGATTTTGTCGCCCTGCCCGCTACGCAACCGGGTTATGTGCGCGTTTCCAAAATAGACCCCCGTTATTTCGAGTTCGACAATGGCACCCCGTTCTTCCCCATTGGCCATAATATTCGTTCGCCATCCGATAGTCGTATGAACTCCCAGTTCCCCTGGGTCAAGCGCTGGCCCGAAGGAACCACCGCTTACGCCCGACACTTCTCCGCGATGCGTGAATATGGCGAAAATATGGCCGAGATTTGGATGGCGGTCTGGTCCCTCGGCTTGGAATGGTCTTCTCAATGGCGCGGTTACCACGGAATCGGCCAGTACAACCTCATGAATGCCTGGGAGATGGACCGGGTGATCGATGAAGCCGACCGCAACGGGCTTTACTTGAATGTGGTCATTCACAACCACGGAAAATTCAGCGGCTTTATGGACCACGAGTGGGCCAGTAATCCGTTCAATAAAAAAGTCGGCGGCTATATGGAAAGTCCGGAGGAATATTTCACTGATCCCCGGGCCCATGAGTCTTTCCGGAAGCTTATGCGCTACATCATCGCCCGCTGGGGTTACAGCACCCGGGTCTTCGCCTGGGAACTCTGGAGTGAAGTGAATCTTACCGGAGCCAACAATAAATTCTATCGTACCCCGGAATGCGTGAACTGGCATCGTTTCGCCGCTGATGCCATCCTTGAATTAGACCCTAACCGCCACCTGGTTAACACTCATTACTGTAGTGACTACACCGCCCAGAACATGGAGATCACTGCGCTTTCCAATATTACCCACTCCTCCGTGGACGCCTATCATAACGACGCCCGTGTGCTCAAGATCGTCGAACTTTTGGCGGGTAGCGCCCAGTGTAACAATCCTAACGGGAAACCCGTGCTGATCACCGAGTTTGGTGGTGCCTCGTCCGCCCAGAGTCTGGCCCATCTTGAAAACAGCCTGCATGCCGGACTCTGGTCCTCCACCAGCATTCCAATTGCCGGAACACCTTTTTTCTGGTGGTGGGGGCTGATCGAGGAGGAGAACTACTACCCGGAATTTCTGGCTATCAGCCGTTATATGAAAGGCGAGGACCGGCGTGACCCAACCTTGTTATCATATAGCCCCATATTCTTAATGCCCGATATGCCGGGCGTCCGCATTTCCTCATTCGCCTTGAAAAACGGCACCCGCGCCCAAGGCTGGATCTATGATGCACTCGCATTCGACACGCCCGCTTCCGAAGTTCATCCCACAATCAGCAATCTGGTCACCCGGCTGGAAGGTGTCAGCAACGGGGTCTATCGTGTCGAATTCTGGGACACCTCTAAGGGCTTGCTGACGAAATACCAAGACGTCGAGGCGAACAAGGGAAGCCTCTCCGTTACCGTTCCCCCGTTTTCGAAGGACATTGCCTTCAAGATACGGAAACGCTAGAGGACCCAAATCCTCGCCAAAGCGCGTTCCGGCCACGATGGACTCACTGATTCGCCATGCCCACACGGCTCGACAAGTCTCGCCCTCCAAAAGATAAAGTCACAGTCCATTCTTCTGGGGGGTCAGAAGACAGGCGTCAAAATTCACTCTTGCACCGCATTAGTGGTCGCTACCGTCTCCAAGGCTTGTTTTGCTTTTTTGAGTTCTGAGGCTAGACGTTCACTGTCTGCTAGTCGCCGCTGGGCTTCATCCAGTTTCGTCTTCATATCGGCAAGATTGCTATGCGCTTCGCCCAATTGCGACTGCGCCGCAGCTTCACGTTCGCTCTTCTCCTTCAACTCCTTTTCCAGCTGCGCGAGGTGATCCCGCTGCCCGTCAAACTGGACACGCAGGTCCTGATATTCCTTTCGAACTCCACTCAGCGTGGCATCCAGACCAGCGGCGGCCTTCTCGCGTTTACCGAGCTTGTCTTTGAGGCTAATCTGCTCGACCAACATATCTTCGATCTGACGCCGGATCGGGTCATTGGTCTTTTTTTCCACATCAAGCTGTCGCGCCACTTCATCAATCCGGTTGGATGCGCCGGCTAACGATTCCAGCAACGCCTTCCTTTGCAGAATCCCTGCTGCGACCTCGGCCTGCAGTGACTGGTCACGGGCCTCCAACGCCATGGCCTGCCTCAGGCGTATTTCCGCCTCGCTGTGCAACCGCCAATTCCAGGAACCATACACGATCACCCACGCCGTCAAGGCGACACCGCCTAGAATCCATATTGTTACCCGTGACACCTTCATAAACTCCTATCTCGGCCCCGTCGCCTGAATCAGTTCGAACAATCGCCAGTCACCCCAGTCACTGTCATACAGGGCATCCTTTACCCCTTGCACATAAATATTGCTGTATTTCCAGTGAATGCTATCCATGGCATTACGTTGCTCTGGCAGGTGAACAAGCAGATAGAGCACCTGACCATAATAATCGTGCTTGGATTTGTCCAAGTTGAAGTCAAGGGCGTGTTCAAAAACCGGACTGGTATTGTCCCGCAATAAAGCGAAGCTCTCGAAACCGCAGACAAACACTTTTGCGAACGGGGTCTGAAGACGGATATGCCGCACAAGATCAGGTAACCAGGAAGGCTGCATCCCGCTGCAGGAAAGAGCCGACGTTCCAGTTCCTGCGGGCGTGGCCGGCAATCGGGCGGAAAGGGCTAATGGAACGATATCGACCAAAACCAGCGGCAGGCAAACTAGCAGCAAGACCACCCGCCCCCCGCCACGGGCGGGCGCACCCGCCATGTTGGCGCCATTTAGTCGCGCGCTAGTAGCAAGCCAATGCCCCAGCACCAATACGGCAACGGGCAGCAGCGCCAGCAGGAGTGGCGCCGCATCCCACAGCCGCTCGCGCCAAGCCATCAGACCCGCCGCGCCCGGCAAGGCCAGTCCGAGCACCGTAAGACAAACCCCGCCCCGATCATGTCCACGCAGGGCCTGAACCAACATCCAGGCCACCCCTGCCGCCAGGCCAGCATAGCACCACCATAGCACATCCGGAAGAATCAAAGCCCCGCCCGGGCCCGGCCCTGCCGCCAGTAGCGATCTCACCGCATAAAGGGGATCGCCCATGATCAGCCAGCACATCAGAAACCACAATGCGACCGT
Organism: Kiritimatiellia bacterium; assembly: GCA_038330175.1. Classification (GTDB taxonomy): domain Bacteria; phylum Verrucomicrobiota; class Kiritimatiellia; order CAIKKV01; family CAITUY01; genus JAABPW01. The sequence continues at coordinate 16,042 of JBBQNS010000064.1, read as the reverse complement.
ATAGACCAAAGGGAACAAGGCCACCATCAACACTGCCCTTTTTTCTGCACCGGATACTAAGCGCCGTTGTTCCTCAATGACGACAACACAGACTGCGGCCAAGACCCACCCGCTCATTTCGTAACCTGTCCCTAGGAGCAAGGCGCTACCAAAGGCAAACCAGATCAAGTCCAGCAAACGCCGACCCTGCACCCAGCTCGTCACGCTATACAAAGACAGGATCAGCAGACAGGTCACCATGGGGAACGAAGATCCCATCCAACAATGCTCAAGGAAAGAGGGATTGAGCCCCACCCCCAGCGTCAGCAACCACCGCCAGCGCCCCGCCCCCCATAAGCGTAACGCCTGTGCAATCAAGACCAGTGTCGCCGCACCAAACATCGCGCTCACGAGCAGGCTGGCCGATAAATCTAAGGCAGCCGGTATCAGGAACGTCACGGGCAAAATCGTGAGCGTCGGAAAAGGTCCCCACCAAATAGAGCTGATCACCCCCTGCCGACCCGCAGTATGGCCGGCCAGTAATTCGCTGCAAATACCTTGGCGGACCAGTCCCTCCGTCCCGACATCGCGCCCTAGGTAGAGCCCTGCGGCCAGGATCACGACCGTCAGGATCAACCAAAGGCCCCACCGCCACAACATAGATTCACGTGTTTGATTCATTGCCCTGTCCACCTAACCCATGACGGGTTTTCTCCCATTTGAACGGATCAGAAAAAAACTGAAAAAAGGCGCGCCACCCGCTATAGCTCATCAGAACCCAGTAAAAGGGCACCAGCAACGCATACCCTACCAAATCCCAATATCGCCGCCGAAAGCATCCGATCATCCCCAGATATACAAACGCAAAATTTCCCACGAAGAGACACGTCACCCCCATCGCGAACACCGGACCGGGAAACAAACTGGTCAGGGACTCCATGCGGAATAGGAACCACAGGACCGCCAGTGACCAGAACAGCGGATTGAGCAAAGTTGCCAACGTGCTACACCCCACCACCATCTGAAAATGTAGGAACTTCGCCATACCCAGTTCGCTTAACAATTGCAGGGGATGACGCATGTGAACCATGTAAGTCTGGATATAACCCTTGATCCAGCGGGTTCGCTGAGGAATCCAGAAAGATACCCGACTGCACGCCTCCTCCCACGTTGTGGTCTGCAGCATGCGGGTCCTGTAGCCCGCCCGCTGTATCCTTATGCCCAGGTCACAGTCCTCGGTGACGTTAAACGCATCCCAGCCCAGCAGATGTTTCAGATCCCGCGTGACAAAATGGTTTGAGGTTCCGCCGAGCGGAATCACGGCTTGTACTGCCGAAAGACCCGGCAGTGACAAATCGAACCACGCTGAATATTCCGCAGTGAAAAGGCGGGTCAGCAGGTTCTGGCGAGGATTGTAGAAATTGAGCCGCGACTGAAGGCAGATGGTTTTCTCGCCAGCGCGTGAGAACCCGATTACCGCTTTCTTGAGCTGATCCGGGTCCGGCCGGTCTTCCGCATCATAAATCACCAGGTATTCCCCGTAAGCGAAATCGAGGCCAACATTACACGCTTTGGGCTTCGTCCGTGGCTGGGAGACTGGCACTACCGTAACCCGGAATCCCGGCGGGAGCGTAATGGCCTCCACCGCAGCGCGGGTTTCATGGTCGTCATCTTCCAGCAATAATTGAATGTCAAGTTTGTCGGTCGGATAATCCAGTTGACTCAAGGCGTGTACGAGGTGTTTTACCGATTCACGCTCATGGTACATCGGCACCATAATCGAATAGACTGGGAGATTTTCGTCTCGTAGTGCCACGATTTCATCCGCCCCGATAACGAGTTCGGAGTTCACGGAAATAGAGAAGCGCACCAGCGCCAGTTTGTAGATCGCATGAACCACATAGAAAACGGTGGATATCAGGACAAACACCATGGCCGTCAACCAGGGCTGCCAGGCGGCCATAAGTAGTAACACGGCGCAGAGGGCGATCAGCACGATCCGTTGAGCAGGGGTAAGCGGAACCCGGGCACTCCACTCGGGCCGCAAACGGCTGAGCCTCAAAGGGTCACCCATCTCCTTTACCGAATCACTATTATCCTGAGACATCATTTAAAATATACTTTCTCCTACCATTCACATCGCAATCTTTCACGTCAGCCTATTCCCCCATCAATGCCCTGACAATTTGTTGGCCTGCAAGCCGGTGCCCCTGATCCGACATCATAAGAGGGTTCTCCTTAAAAAAAACATGTCGCCGATCGGCCACGCAGCTAAAGACCGTGAATAAATCCGCCACCGGAATCCCGCGTGACTCCGCGACACGCCGGATCGCTGCGGCGAAAACCCGGCTGCGATCCGGGTCGGAAGGATAAGGAGGCGGGGTCACCCAGACCATTCGTAGGTTCATCGAAGTGGCCACTATATCCGAAAGTGCCGCCGCCTGCCGCTCGAAAAAATCAACATCCTTTACTTCCAAAATGTCCTTCAGGCCGATGCTGAGAATGGCGATGTCGGCACGCTCCCGCTTTAAGGCAGCAGGGACATCCACTAACTTGCGCAATGAACCATACGACTCGGGGAATTGCCCCCAGTCGGGAAGCGCCGCATAGCGCACCTCTTCTATTCGTCCCGTTAACAGGCGCGCCAGGATGCGATCAAACGTTTCATAACCGGGTTCAATGAGCCCTTTGATCGCAAGGGTATCATCAATGCATACGAGTCTGTCCAGCGATTGAACCGGGATCGGCGTCATATGCCGGGATACCGACAAGCCTTCGCCAGGGACCAATACCAGCCGTGTGTTATCCGCTGCATATAGCCGATCACCTTCAACGCGAGTGGGCAATATACCGAATGGAGGCCGCACAAATTTAATGAGTTCCCCGCCCACCTGGACCTGCCGATGTTGGACGCTCCACCGCAGAGTCTCCAGTTCGTCCACAATCACGGGTGCCAGGGAAATGAATTGCGCCTTACCCTGCGGAACAACCTCCTGATGCCCCTGATTCACTACACCGGATCGAAAGTGAATCTCCCAATTTACGTCCAAGGCGACATTAGCGGGCACCTGCCCTTCTATCCGCAAACGGGGCACCACCTGATCACGGCCCAAGCACACGGCCGGCAGGCCAGCCAGTTCGAACGACACCGCGAATTCCTCAGGTTGCATTTGGCGGCTATCCACGGAGCCGCTGTAGCTGGCGACAAATCCCAACGTATCTCGGACCTCCAACGTGGCTTTAAAAATGTTAGCCGCTTTGTAAACATGAATGGGATTTGGCTCCTCGCTTTGCGTCCCGTCTCCAAAACGCCAGAGCGAATTCCGCTTGGAGGTCATCCAGTTCTCCGTGGTGTCAGTGAACCGCATCGCCATAAACACAGCGGAGTTGCCGCGGAAAGAGTAGGCCTGCACGGGAGTAGTCGTAAATCCAGGTTGAAGTGTCCGGTTCATTTTTTCCGCCCTGGCATCCGTCGCTTCACGCGACGCGATCAGGTCTGGTACGGCTAAAGGCAGTACCTCCGTGCCTCCCGGCGGCATCCAGCCCGCACGAAAATCCGGCTCGCCACTGTCAAACGCATTGAATACTTCCACCCGGTGCACCCCGGCCTTAAGCGAAACCGGGGCACCTAATTGCCAGGTCTTGGGTTCATGTTCACCAGGCCAGGCCGCAACCAGCTCATCGTCAACAACCACGAAACCCGCATCCCGGCAGTCCAACGCGAAACGATACGCCCCCTCACGGGGGCAAAGCAGGTACGAGCGTCCCACAGCGACTTGCACCCCCGCCTTGTTCCGGTGACGCTCTTTCTTGCTCTTGGTCTCCTTTTCGGCCTCTTTTTTGGCATCCCTTTGCGCCAGGGCTTGATCCATCTCGCTAAAACTCGAGACCTCGAAAGGGGTCCGGATCTGGCTTGGAGGCGTCTTGAGCATGTGCCTAAGCCGTTCCCATGAAGTTGGGATTCCGCGCCCTTGAAGGGATACGAATCCAACCGCTACGGGCGTTTGATCGACGGATGCAACGGGAGAGTGCGCCGGCTCATTGGAAGGGATTGCCCCGTAATACACGGCACAGGGGCGCGACCCCGACCGGGGTGCTTCCAGAATGAGCACAACCTCAGTCCCCGCCGTAGACACCACGCGGAGCGTTATTGGGGTGCCATCAGGGCCACATGCCAGAAACCCGTTCGGAGTCACCGGCATGTTTCCCACACGCTCGACTTTCAGCACCAGGTTCGTGCCTTCCGTATCCGGTGCATGGAAAACCGTGCGCAGCGGAAAGGCCGAAAAACGCCAATCCACCGGCGGGAGCGCCTGCACGGATCCCCCCGTCAGCACGATCAAGGTTAAAATTAAGAGAAACTTCTGCAATTAATCCTCGTTTTCTCTAAATATTTTTAGCATTTATCATGCCATTGGTAGTTAATGACCATTCATACCGCTGAAAAATATGGAAGTATTTCACTGTGGGAGGGACGCTATGCGCCGCGACTGCCTTTAAAAGGGTACCCAGATATAAAGAATCGCGGCGCATAGCGCCCCTCCCACAAGAGAATTTAGATTCGGGCGCCAGCCCCTTGCGTAGCGTGTGGCTCAATTTTATTTTATGCTTCTTCGCCTCTTATATCGCCGGAATGAATGAAAACCATCGGAAAAACGATAGGTTTGCTGCAAGAAAATGCATACAACAGAACACTCTTTCGGCACAGGATGTATACAATCGAACGCAGGCTCTGTGCGTGAAAGAATGCAATTGTTATGGAATCAAAGCCAAACCGTCTCGGGACCGCTGACTAATCGAATGGCACGATTTATGCTAATAACTTAACGGAATACTGGCGTCTACAGGACGGCAAAGCTGTTAGCAGTTTTGGCTTTAGGCTGTTAGTCACGTATGACTTGAATTAATCGAATTATGGTCATGATTTGGACAAGAAAAGAGCTTGAACAGAAGCTCGCGAAGGCCGCGAAGGAAAAAAATGTCGCGTCTGCGGCGTACCCGCCGCTGGAGCCTTTGCGTGCTTCTGTTCAAACTCTTCCTCTTGGTTTTGGCTATGCTGGGTTAGGTTAAAATGAGAAACATTTGATGAAATTAATACCATCTGAAACGAAGTATCGACCTCATTATCAAATGACCGAAACAAAAATAGGCTTCACGCTTATTGAGTTGCTCGTGGTCATTGCCATTATCGGCGTATTGGCAGGATTGCTGATGCCGGCCTTGCAAGCTTCCCGCGAACGGGCCCGGCAGACTGATTGCAAAAACAACCTCCACCAACTTAGCTTGGCGTTGATCATGTACAAAGACGACTTCAAAGATTTGCCTAACTGGCTTTCAGATCTCTATCCAAAGTATATCCCGAGCAAAGGGAGCTTTGTCTGCAAGTCTGACCGTAGTCGCGGAACTTCCGAGTATGCCTGCAAACCAGTCGAACTTCTGAATCTGGGCACTGACGACAGGAACTACAAAAAAGTGACAGATAACACCACGAATACGGATCCTTCACATCCCAATCCCAATGGTATTGAAGCGTGTAGTTACATGTACGAATTTAGCGCAGCCCCCTGTGATGCATGGAATTGGACAGATTATGTGAACAACACATCGAATCTTGCTGCGAATGCCTCTTGGAAGTCAGTCAAGAAATGCCAACTTGCCTTCGGCGACGTTTCAACAGGCCCTGTCCCCTACTCCGAAACACGTTTCCCTGTGATCCGGTGCTTCCATCATTGGAAAGAACGAACTGTTGAAACGACAGACCCAGACAATCCTAATCAGGCACTTACACTAAACGTCTCTTACGCCGGCAATGTTTATGAGGGGCCATTGATGTGGGAATATACAAAATGAGAAAGAAGTTCACATGATCCAGAAAACATTGCGAATCCTGACGTTCCTTTTAATGGCGGGCCTCTCGGGCTGCCTGACCACGCATGAACCGGTAGCCTCTTCCGCAGCAGCTGTGCCCTCCCCACAATTGGCAAAAGCCGAAGGCCTGTACCTCAAAGGCGATTACACCGGCGCGATGCTGGAATGCGTGGACCTGACCCAGAAGAACCCGGACCTGACAGGACTGGAGTCTCTCCAGCAGCGGATCATGGCCAAACTCGAAGACCAGCGTGCCGCGCGTGCCTCTGCCCGCGCCGCCGTCACCGCCAAACGCATGGACACGGACGTCAACCGCCAAAAAGATCTGCCGGACACCTATGGCTTACGCCGAACCGTCAAGGGCCGATCCGACCCGCTCCGTACCCCCGGTAACCCCATGCAGAAGGCACTAGAAAAAAAAGTGACCATCCATCTAGACAACGTTGACCTGACGAACTTCATTCTGACCCTCGGTGCATCCGAGAAGGTCAATATTATTGCTGACAGCATGAACAGCACCAAGACGCTGACCATCCATGCCGATCAGGTCCCGCTCTCCGAGGTCCTGGACTTCGTTTCCCGCAACCTCGGTATTTCCTTCTTTATTGGCGAAAACATCATCTGGGCGACGCCACAGAATGAAATCAGTCCGGGAATCCCCATGGACACCCGCATGTACCATTTACGTAAGGGCATTGACGGCAAACTGGATACCGAAGCGGATATAAACGTCGATAAACCTACCGAAGATAACACGCCCATCGTGCAGGCCATTAAGCGGTTCGTGCCCCAGACAGCAGGCGCGGATTTGCTCTATGATAAAAAATCCCATGCGCTCATCGTTAAGAACACAGTTGAAAACCTGGCACGGGTCGAGGACATCATTGAAACCATGGATGTCTGCCCGCCCCAGGTTTTGATCGAAGCACGCTTCATCAGCACCGGGGTCACCGACCTGCGCGAGTTGGGCATCGACTGGGTACTCAATAGTCCCCTCGCCGTAACTAAGTCTGGCGGCCAAAACAAAACTGAGATCAATGCGGGAGCTACTTCCGGCTTCACCCCGCCAGTCAATTCGGCTCAGGGGTTGAACTTGACCTATGAAGGGCTTCTGACTGACCCCATGTTCAAGGCGGTGATCCACGCGCTCGAAAAGACCGGCAAGGCCCGGACGCTCTCCGTGCCCAAGGTCACCACGGTGAACAACCGTACTGCCAAAATCCGGGTAGGTGATGATTTCCGGTATTATGACGAGTACGACGTCCAGTCTATCCCCAGTCAGGTCACAGGCAACTCAGGTAATACCGTTTACACCTCACAACTGGTTCCGGTCGGAACGCCCAAACTTGAGGAACTGGGGATAGAACTCAAAGTGCGGCCCAGCGTGGGTGCCGACATGAGCAGTGTCACACTTCAACTCCTCCCGGAAATCAGCGAATTTGTACGTTATGAAACCTTTGCGGTGGGCACCGGCAATAACAATAACAACCAGAACTCCTCTGCGGCAACCAATGGGATATCGACCATAAAATTGCCAATTTTCCGCCGGAGTAAAATTGAAACCGAAGTGATCGTGCAGAGCGGCGAAACCGTTGTGATGGGCGGCCTGGTCACCTCCACCGAGAGCAAGCATAAGGATAAGATCCCCTTCCTCTCATCCATTCCATTAATCGGTCTGCTTTTCCAGAATGACCTCACCGACAACGATCAGAAAAACCTGCTGATCTTTGTGACCGCCACGATCATTTCAGAACGTGGGGAAAACCTGATCCCCCTGGTACCGCTCCAAACGGGCGTCCTGACAACGGCGAATGGCGGAAATTAAGGAAACGCTTGTGGCTAGCAAAAATCAGATACTCGGCCTCGATATAGGACGCCACACCGCAAAAGCCGTGTCGGTGGTCGCCAAAGGCAGTCGTGTCGAGGTTCTGCGTATGGAGACGCTGCGTCTGCCCGCTGGAGGCCTCGATCGAAAAGCCATCCTCGCGCGTTGGATCAAGGAGCATGAACTCACCGGGGCGCGCTGCGTGATTAGCCTTCCCGGCCAACAGACGATGTTCCAGCCCTTGTTTCTGGTTCCTGGCGATCCGCGCACCCTCGAGCAGGCGGCCGCCATGGAAATTCTTAAATTGCGCGATATCGCTTCCGAAACGATGTCTTACAGCGTGGATTCATTTGATAGCAGTCAGGGCGAGAAGCGGGGCTTGATGGCGATGGCCCGCCCGATCCTAGTCGAAGAGTCACTGGCCTGGGTTCGGGACCTCGGTTTGGAAATCCTGGACATTCTCCCTGCGCCTGTCGCCTTGTTCAACGCCCTTGGGCCCGCCCATGCCACTGAACCCACCCTTTTCGCACATATCGGCAGTTCCTCCACGGAAATTGCCATTGGGTGCCCAGAAGGATTGATGTTCGCACGGTCTTTTGCCGTTGGCGGAGCCCCTTTCACCGAAGCCTTGGCCAAAGTTAAACAGTTGCAGGTGCCTCAGGCCGAAAACCTGAAAGTAACGGGGCAGTGCTTGCTTGATGACCCCGATCCTGCCGTCAACAGCGCCATGAAGCGGGTGGCTGATTTATGGCTTTCGGAATTTCAATCCTGTCTGGCGGTTTTCAACAGCCTGTTCCCTAAACCGGCCGATCGGCCCAAGCACGTGGTTCTGTCCGGTGGCGGCGCCTTGCTGGCCGGGTTTACCCATTATGTAGCCCAAAAAACGAGCCTCGCGGTTACCGCAGATGTTCACCTCCCGATGGAGGGTAAGTGTGATCCTCCTGCCATTTGGGTGATTGCGGCAGGCCTAGCCTGCGCCGGGGTTCAAACACGGAAATGCGAGATCAGCTTTCTGCCAAAAGCCATTCGTGACGAGATGGTGTTCCGGCGGGAAAAACCCTTCTGGATCGCCGCCGGAGCCGTTGCGGCCCTTATTCTTATCGTAAGCCTCATTGGCGGGTATTATGACTATAAGCGCATGGAGAAGCACCTGGAGACCCAACGCACCAGTCTGGAACGTCGGCGGGATTTAGTCTCACGTATCGAGACGGCCCAAGCCCAGGGCAGCCTGATACGGGAAATGGCAGCCCCGGTTGGCAGCCTGCTTCATATCGGCCCCACGGTAAGGGATCTCCTCTCCGCTATCGCGACCGCAAAACATACCAACGACTGGATCACGCTGGTCTGTGACGGAGCCTCCTACCAAGCCGAAAGCCCCTCAGCAGTATGGGCGCCAACCCTTAAAAGCGTCGACACGGATCAACGCCGGCGGCTGATCGCTACTGTGTTAGAAACTGTGACGAACAAGCCCTCCCCTTTTGACCACGTCATCATCGAGGGGTTCACACCCCATTTCGACTTTGCTACCGTGCAGTCCTTGATTGATCGCCTGAAGACGGAGAAGATGATCGCCGCCGCCGACCTATTGAGCGACGATAAACTGGCCCAGCCGGAGACCAGTGACGGCCAGCGTCCCGATCGACGGATCAAGCGGTTCGTCATCGATCTGAAAGTGAGGCTCCCATGAACCTCGGCCTCCCGAACAAAGTCTCCGAACGAAAACAGGTCGTGATGATTATTCTGGCCGTGTGTGCCCTCCTCGCCCTCCTCTGGTACTTCCTGCTGATGCCTATGAACCGGCAACGGAACCGGATGGAGGCGGAAATCGATGTCATGGCCACCGAGCTGGTACAGAAAAACTACCTACTGGGTGAAGACGCACTTCAGCGCAAGTTGGATACAGAAATTAGTCACACCCAGAACCTTGAAAAAGAATGGAAGGACACGGTGGCCCAGGTCGGCACGCTGGCGCTCAGTGACGACACCTCCACATCGGGTGTTGCGCATATCGATTACAAAGTGAAGCTTTTCACAGTCCGAAACCGCTTGCTTCAGAAATCCCGAACGCTGGGGATCAGCCTCCCTAACGATCTGGGGATGGATGAGACCATCGTCAGCGATGAAGACGCCTACCAGCGGATGCTCCAACTGAGGGTCGCCGAAAAATTGGTTGACCTCACCCTGGATCTCAAAATCAAAACCGTGCGAGGCCTCCGCCCGCTTCCGCCGATCGCGCACCGGTGCGGCGCCAATCAGGTTGAATATTTTCGAGAATACCCGCTCGAGCTGGATCTCTATGGAACCCAGGAGAACCTCTACGAATTCCTTAATGTTGTGACGGAACCAGGTCATGTGTTTGTCCTGATAGGCCTCCGCGTTGAACCGACAGGGCGATCTCAGACCGACCTGCTGAACATTAAAGCGGTGATGAGCGCACTCGTCTTCATGAAGGCGCCCGGAGACCTTATGAGTGCGCCACGCAAGGCGAAAACAGACCGGCCCCGTCGGCCTATGGGACATTGACGCAATGGATAACTTCTGGATATGGTTAAAAAAGGCTAATGCACGGGCTGTTTTTTTCGGCCTACTGGCTGGCCTGATCGTTGTGACGGCCTGGTGGGCGTGGAAACTCACAACCCCTATCCGAACAGCCCCCCTCCCTGCAGCCGGAGCCACACATGATGCGGCGACGCCCGGGCTCGGCATTCTCGCCTATCTTCAAGCCCAACAGGCAAATGGCACCAATGACGCCGCAAATCTCTTCACACCGGCAACAGGGTCCACACAATCCCCCTCTTCCCCGAAAAGAGAAAAAGCGGATCCCGTCAAGATTCAGCAGTCGAAACCGGAACCTAGCAAGACTCCCCCACCTGCTCGCGTCCGGGAGGTGATCACTTTGACCTACCGTGGCCTGTATGTGCGAGGAGACGGAGTTCCCATGGCGATGATTGCCGATTCCAAGAGTCGGCGTGCGGCCTTCTATTCGGCAGGCACCAATCTTTTCGGCCTGGTGCTCAAAACCGTGGAAGCCGAGAAAGTGGGAATGGACGGTTCTGATCAATCGTCAATCATATTGAAACGAGGAATTCCCCAAGCGTTTGAGGAGGGCCGTCATGCAAACTGAGCATTCCACCACACCTGCCGAAACCCATTTATTCACCGACCATCTGATGCTCGAGTTGGGGCAGGCCTTGGTTGAACATGGACAGATCACTCGGGAACAAATTGATGAATTGAGCGTTCGGTGTGCCCTGACCGGGGCCCGGCTCGATTCCTTATTGATTGCAGATCGCTTCGTGCCCGAAGCGCAGGTTCTGGATACCCTTGCGGCTTTGACCAATATCCCCCATCGGTCCGTCGCGGATTTCAGGATCACGCATGAGGAAGTCAGCCGGCTTCCCCCCAAGGTCGCACTCAATTACCGTGTCATCCCGCTTGAGCTTAAAGGCAGTGTCCTCACGCTCGGCATCAGTCAGGTTCCATCACTGGCCGTCAGCGATAATCTGCGTATGGTTCTCAACCTGGCCGTCAACTGGGTTCTCTGCACCCAAAAGGAGGTCGACCAGACCCTGCAACATTTTTATGGGCTCGGCGCAGAGACGGTGGATAGTATCTCCGAAGCCTCTGTATCGGAGGGAATCGAAATTCGCGAAACGGATGTCACCCAGGGCACAGATGCTGCGGATGCGGGAATGATCCGATTCGTGAATCAGGTCATTTCCGAAGCCATCCGGCGTAATGCGACGGACATTCATCTGGAGCCATTTGAAACCCATATTCGCCTGCGTTACCGTATCGACGGCATATTGCAGGAGATTCCACTGCCGAAAGGAATCCAGAAGTACAGAAAAGCGGTGGCCTCCTGCGTCAAAATCATGGCCGAACTCGATATTGCCGAACGCCGTAAACCTCATGACGGACGCATCAAGGTACGCTCCGGTGACGAGGAATTCGATCTGCGTGTTTCCATCCTCCCCACCCGTTACGGGGAAACGGTTAACATGCGTATCCTTAACCGAAAATCGATGTTCATCGACTTGCAGCACCTCGGACTTGGCGAAGACCAACGCCCGGCCATCGAGGCGCTTTCGGCCTTGCCGCACGGCGTTATCCTCATTACCGGCCCGACCGGCAGTGGCAAGACCACCACGCTCTATGCCACTCTTTCGCGCATGAATACCCAGGCCGTTAAAATCATTACGGTCGAAGATCCAATTGAATACCAGATGGAGGGAATCAACCAAATCCAGGTTCATTCCAAGATCGGCCTCACCTTTGCCGCCATCCTACGCTCCATCTTGAGGCATGATCCGGATATCGTTCTGATCGGTGAAATCCGTGACGCAGAAACGGCCGATATTGCAGTGCGAGCCTCGCTTACCGGACATCTGGTCTTTAGTACTTTGCACACCAACGACGCGCCAAGCGCCATTACGCGCTTATCCGATATGGGGATTGAGCCCTACCTGGTGTCGTCCTGTCTAGAGGGCGTGATTGCCCAACGGCTCGTACGCCGCATCTGCTCCGCCTGCAAGGAAAAGATGGAACCGGACGAAAGCGTCCTGGAAGAAATCCGCCAGACGATGCCTAAGGCACTGCTGGAGGGCGCCGTATTCTATAAAGGGCACGGCTGCCCTGAGTGCAGTTTCACCGGATATCGCGGCCGGTTGGCTATTTTTGAGGTCATGGTGATGAATGACAACTTGCGTGCCATGATCGTCAAACAACGTCCTTCCAATGAAATCCGAAAACAGGCGGAGGCCGATGGATTTATCACGCTCCGCAAAGACGCCTGGAAATGCATGCTCAGGGGTGACACCACCGTCGAGGAAGTCATGCGCGTAACCCGCCGGTCAGAATAGGACCGAGCCCAAAGTCACCCACCCCTAACCCCTCCGAGGAGGGGATCAGTTATAGGAGACTGGATCCCCATGAGATCCCCTCCTCGTAGGGGTTAGGGGTGGGTCTCGCCCCAAGACGATAGACGATGTAATCGCCGGTATTAGTCCAGCGGCACGTCGCAAGCGACGGCCCTACATTAAAGGTGCTCAAGATCTAAATTTGTAGCCTTTTAATTTTCCCGACGTTGCAGGGCCACCGATAAATCCAATACACTTCATCATTTATCGGCCCCGGGGGAAACTGACGCAACAGAGTTGCTTGTCCCGATTGAACGGCTTTATCCAATGGGTAACTCAAAATCAGGATAGCATCTTTTCCTGTTTTCTTTACAAGTTCATCGACCTTTTGAATAAGGGCTTTACCACCGCCCAGCCGCCGCTGATCCCAGATCACATAGGATCCAAAATCATCCCGATCCGGATAATAGATGCGCTCGAGCTCGAGATAACCGACTACCGAACTCGCAACAGGTGATCTATCGCCGACAAAAACGAAAGGCGTCCTGTCCGGATATTCCGCCTTGAACCACTGTGCTACCGCTTTAGCCGGCGAGAAGGTCGCACTCCAGTCATTTTTCACGGCAACGGCAGTTCCATAAACTTGCACGGCCAGGAGAGGGACCAGGGCCTTCATGCGATGGCGATCCCAAAAGGCCGGCAACCACTCCACCCAACGCCGCGAAACTGTCCAAGGGCGGTAGGCGAAGGACATCCACAGCAAGGCGATAAACCACAAATAAAGGAATCCTAAATGCCGGACTCCACCAGAATATTTAACATGATAGAAAACCAGAAGCACAATACTCCCTAGCCAATACGGCACGATCAGCCATGGGCGTTTGAGGAAGAATAAACTGCCCACCACCAAGATGCCCACCCCCCACCCGAAGCGTTGCGACGGCGGGATGACCCAAGGGTTCTCTGCGGTTTTGGGCATGTCCAAAAACCGGTCTGAATTCCAAAAATCAAGACGATCAACTGGAACGGGGAGGTAGGCTTTAGTAATCATACTGCCCACTTTTGCCGGCGCCTGTTGTGGCCATTTCCAATTCCATCCTTGAGCAAAGCCCGTGTCGGACGGGGGCACGGTCTGTATGAGCCCGGTGGTGATCCCCAGGATAATCAAACCCATTCCCGCAAGGAATCGCCCCAGATAACGTTCCGCCTCGCGGTACCGTCCGGCATACGCTACGGCAAATTCAATCGACAAGGTCATCGCCAGTGCCAGAACGAGGATTAACGCAAAGATGTTGGTGTGGCACATCAAAAAAAGCGCTACCGCGATTGCCGGGAACCACCGCCAGCGGTGTTCAAATAGAGCGCAAACAGTGCACAGAAGCAGGGCGCTCAACGCATAGTTGCGGGCAATGACCGCCCACTCATAAGCAAAGAAATAGCCCAGAACGATCAGTATTTTGACACCCCACGAAAAAGGCGAGAAACGGAATATCAGCCATGCCGACAAGCTGGCCACGGCCACATGCAGCCCCTGCATCATGGCAGGATTCCATGACAGCCGTGTGAAGGGCATGAGGATAAGGTGCCACAAGCCGGGATGCCCCTCGTAGCGCATATTCCGAAGAAGCTCGAGGGGATTAGCCGAGTCGCGAGCCAGTAGCCATGCCTGTATCTCGTCGCGCCACATTTCATGTCGGCTTACAACACACCCCAACATGATCGCAAATATCAAGGTGAGTAAGTACGGCAATACCGCTCTTCCGCGTTTTAAAAAAAGGATCCACTGCATAATTGTTAGGGGTCATTCCCCTGCCCCTGTATTGGTATCCAATAACGGGGAAAGTACCTGTCTTTGTTTAATACAAATTAATTAGCAGATCCCGTGCCACGAACACGAAAGTCCAAGGAAAAAGAGAAATACGAATAGATTATTTACACGATGAACACCGTCCCCGCCCTCATCTGCGTTCAACAGTACGCGCGCTAAGCTCAAAACGAGTTCCGTGGTATGCGCCCGAAGCCGGAACGACATGTAGCACCGCACTGTGTGCGGAATCTTCCGAAATTCCCGATCACAGATCGGTGCTACATTCAGATGAGGCGCAGCGAGATCGCGTCTTCACTTGCGACAATCTACTAACAAACTCATTGGCTATTTGACACTGATGGAGACGCGATTCTCGTCCTATTCCCGTTGTAGCGGCGCATGTCCTCATGCGCCGAATCCCCTAGCAGCCCGTCGGGCTTCGAGCCCACGGAAGGCTACCGGAAGGGATCGACGACTCCAGACTCAAGTAGCCTGTCCCTAGCAGCCGATCGTATCGCCCGAAAAGTTGGCTGAGTGCGAGGCGGGCGCGTACCGCATTGAAACGTTACCAGAGAGTCAGCAGAAAGACCGAAGGGGAATCGCGTTTCTAGAAAGTTCATATACGCACCAAAGGCCTACTTACTATTTAAAGTCTGACCCCTTCGCCCCTTCTCCGCGCCGCCCTCCGCGCAAAGATTCCGCCAACTTTTCAGTGATCCAAAAACCACGGTCTTGGCGAAAGCCAGCGAATTTCTTTACATCTTTCTGACTGTCATATACATACCAACATGGAAGCAAATCGCTCCCGTCATCGATAAGAAAGTATCGCCCATTAGGCGAAACATCAATAACCGCCTCAGGCAAGGTTAATACACGACATGACCTTGCATCCGAGCCTTCTATGTTCACGAAGTAGCACATCCATGGACCTTTATGAAGCGGAGAGGATGTCCCTCTAACACAAATACACAGATTTGATGCAACGTTGATCATCCGATACGGCATCACATTTTCAATAGAAAGAATCACAACCTTCGGGTTTCTTGATCTGTATAACCGCATCCCTTTTTGCAGTGAAGAAATATAAAAATATTCGCCATCCAGACTCACCCCAAATCGCTCGTCGGCTGGCAAAGCAATCGTCGTTCCATCATAAAACGTAACGCCTTCCTTTAGGTCGTTATACCATATAAGATACTCGCCATTGGTAGACGTAAAACTAAGGATCGCAGGCGATGAAAGCACTTTACACTCCCGTGAATCAATCACGATCAAGTTGCTCTCAGTATTTACAAATAGGTAGTCACGGGAAGCGGACACCCTAAAATCGTAGACAAACTGATTAGTCAGAGACGAAGGCAAAAGGCGCTCGACTTCTTTGTATGAAGAAAGGAATACCCAGCCGTCAGTTGAATGAACAAGTGGCGTTGGCATATGGCAACTCAAAAAAATGCCACCAAGAACACAAAGCAAGGCAAGGCACCCCATTCTCTTCGCGATTGTGACGTTCAATAACCCACGCATACTCGCTCCTCGGTGAACAGACCGTGCAAACATTTTTCAGTCCCGCCAGCCATTAGCCAATGCAACACCATGGTCCTAAGCGGTGCTTCGTCTTCATGCACAGTTGCTAATCATCAAAGATTGTCATGGTGAGACCAGAAAAACAAGTGAAACGGCCGATTTTTGGCAGACCGCTGCTTG
>JBBQNS010000063.1:0-21124 GCA_038330175.1 Kiritimatiellia bacterium | reverse complement strand
TCAAAGCAACTCTTCATCCCGAAGGGATAGAGCGCGGATCAACACGCACACTCATGCACCCACGGTAGCCCGCGCGTTGCCTCGGCCAGCTCCGCCACCACAACCGGTAGGGGCTACCCACTCAAAACCCTGAAGCCCCTTATAAGCTTTGAAGAACTGGATCAGTACCAATGATACAAACGTCATGGTCATCGCTTCCTGTAGTGATCTCCCCGAGTCCATCGCCCAGACAAATAGACCGAGATTAACCAAGGTTGACCAGATGCCCCCCACGCACATAAGTGTTACAACCGGACGTGTGAAAATGCCCGTGCGTGGATTCCGTGGTTTGCGTCCCATCAGGTCGGCTTCCGGCGGATCGACGGCGAGGGCCAGTGCAGGCAGGCCGTCTGTTGCCAGATTCACATAAAGGATTTGCACGGCGGTTAACGGCAGGGGAAGTCCGGCTAAGGTTGCGCCAGCCATAAGCCCCATCTCCCCAATGTTTGAGGAAAGGAGATACATGAGGTATTTCTTGATGTTGGCAAATATACCGCGCCCTTCTTCCACAGCCGCTACAATGGAGGCGAAGTTGTCATCCGTAAGCATCATGGCAGACGCTTCCTTGGTGACGTCTGTTCCGGTGATGCCCATGGCGATGCCAATGTCGGCTGTTTTGAGGGCCGGAGCATCATTTACGCCGTCACCGGTCATGGCGACGACACGACCATTCCGTTGGAAGGAGGCAATGACGCGAAGTTTATGTGCTGGCGAAACGCGAGCATACACCTCAATGTCTTCGACCGCCCGATCAAGGTCTATATCTGTAATTGAATCAAGTTCAGATCCTATTACGACTCTGCCTTTTTGAAGTATGCCCAGCTCGCGGGCAATGGCCTGCGCGGTTATGGGATGGTCGCCTGTGATCATGACTACCTTGATCCCTGCCGACTCACATGTCTTGATGGCGGCCATGGCCTCGGGACGAGGCGGGTCAATCATGCCGACCAAACCGAGGAACACCATGTTTTGTTCAGCATCCTGCAATGTGGCGCTAGGTTTGCATGACACCGCCAGCACCCGTAAGGCGTCGTTGCCCATTTGGCGGGCGGTTTGAAGAATGTTGTCTTTTACAGTAGGAGTGATTTCAGCCTCGCCGTTGTCTGTCATATACCGGTTACAGGTCTCAAGTATGATTTCAAACGCGCCCTTGGAATAGGCCGTCATTCGGTCAGCTCCCGAGTGAATGGTGGTCATGCGCTTGGTATCGGATGAGAAAGGGATCTCGCTGACTCTGGGGGATTGTGCATCCAGGATGGACTTCTCAAGGCCAGCTTTGGCTGCGGCCACCACGAGAGCACCTTCTGTCGGATCACCTTTCACATGCCAGCGGCCATCAGCCTTGTCATGAAAAATAGTTGTGTCTGAAGCCAGCACCCCAGCTTGCAGCAGCATCTGGAAAGTTTTCGAGGGAGCAACTTCCATGTTGCCTTTGAGATACTTCCCGACAGGGTCGTAACCTGTCCCGGTAATTTGCAGCAACTGTCCGTCGCAGAAGAGTCTGGTCGCAGTCATTTCGTCTTTTGTCAAGGTGCCCGTCTTGTCGGAACAGATCACTGACGTGCTGCCAAGCGTTTCGACGGCGGGAAGGCGGCGCACCAGCGCATGCCGTTTGGCCATACGCTGCAGGCCGATGGCGAGGGATATCGTCACCACCGCCGGAAGCGCTTCAGGGACAACGGCCACGGCGAGTGCAATGCCGAATATCAACATCTCAATAAAGGGTTGCCCGCGCCACAAGCCCAGCATGACAATGATAAATACCACCACGAAGGCCACCCTCGCGAGCATTCGGCCCACCTTGTCCAAGTTGATCTGCAACGGCGTCTTACGGCTTTCAACAGATTGGAGCATTTTTGCTATTTTCCCGAACTCTGTGTTCATGCCCGTCGTAACAACCACGGCACGCCCCCTGCCGTAGGTGACCGCAGTGCCGGCGAAAGCCATGTTCAAGCGGTCGCCAAGCCCTAGTTCAGCATTGCAAAGAGGCGGCGTTCTTTTCTCTACGGGAACCGATTCTCCTGTGAGTGCGGCTTCGTCAACCTGCAGGTTGATGGCTTCCAACAATCGGACATCGGCGGGCACTTTATTACCCGCATGTAGAATGATGACATCGCCAGGCACGAGTTCACGGGCAGGAATATCAATTTCTTTTCCGTTTCGCACGGTAGTTGCTGTTGGAGCGGCCATCTTGCGTAACGCTTCGATGGCGCGTTCCGCCCGGTATTCCTGAATAAAGCCCAACACCACGGCAAATAGCACGATAACGGCAATCGCAATCGCCTCCAGGCCATGCCCGAGACATGCTGATAAGGCGGTTGCGATTAGCAGGATAATAATCAGCACATTTTTGAACTGTTCGAGTAATAATGACCAGGGGGATATGCGTTGGGTGCTTCGCAATTCGTTTGAACCAGACTCAGCCAGCCTGCGTATTGCGTCAAGGTCTGTGAGCCCTTGCTCTGCATTGCTCGCGAGAGAACTTATTGTCTCTTCTGTGTTTAATTGCCACCAGTTTTTCATCAGATTCTTCTCCGTTTGCTAATTCCTCCGGCCGCCGAGCAGGCCGGATCGAAAGAGGTGATGCAAAAGTTGCAGGAGTGCCGTTAGCTCTGAAGCAATATAGGTCAAGAACGTTGCATTCAGTACGGCACCAGCCGCGCTCTGCTCGGACGGGGTCACTATTCTGGACGAATTCAACGCACCGCTAAAATCCTCTTCAGATGAGAGGATAGGTAATTGGGTTCAATTCGACTAATACATGTTTTGTGTTGTATTCTAAGGCAAATACTAAGTATATCTGACGGATGGAATGGCTTAATTATCATCACTTGCGATATTTCTGGATGGTCGCCAAGGAAGGGTCGTTGCGACAGGCAGCGGAAAAACTGGCGGTTTCACAACCGTCTATTAGCGCGCAGATCCACATTCTGGAAGGAGCGCTGGGCGCCTCACTCTTCCGTCGCAGCGGACGGCGTCTCGCGCTGACGGATATCGGGCAAGTGGCCTTTGGCTACGCAGAGGACATTTTCTCGACAGGCCAGGATCTCCTTGATGTCGTCCGGGACAGGCCCGGCTATCGTTCAATGCGATGCCAGATTGGCATTACAGATTCAGTACCGAAACTTGTCGCGAGCCGCATTGTTAAACCCGCATTCAGTCTTGCCCAACCGCCCCATTTGTTATGTCGTGAGGGGTCTATTGACCGACTCCTGCTCGAATTGGCCGGGTACAAGCTTGATCTCGTTTTAGCAGACGAACCCGCCTCACGGAGTCTGCATGTAAAGACGTTCAACCACTTATTGGGAAAATGCGGCTCGGTGTTCTGCGCGGCACCTAAGATGGCCAAAAAGCTGAGCAGGGGATTTCCCCGTTCACTTCATGGCGCGCCGGCTCTGCTTCCTGTCGAAACGACGCCCTTGAGAATGTCGTTGGAGAAGTGGTTTGATTCCATTGGCGTACGTCCGCTTGTGGTTGCCGAGTTCGAGGATCCGGCATTTATGACCGTTATGGCGTCCGAGGGGCTCGGGTTTATTGTCGCCCCTTCGGTCATCGCGCGTGAGACATCGCAGCACTATGGTCTGAAGTCGTTTGGCCGGACCCATGAATGCCAACATCAGTATTACGCAATTACCACGGAACGCCGGATTAAGCACCCTGCCGCCATTGCGATCACAGAGCGCTCGAGGGTTGATATTTTCGGATCAATACCGGCTTGACCCGAGTTTACATTCGGCATTGTACGAAAGGCCGCTTACGTAATTATCCCCGTCCTGGCACCAGCACGGCTCCAGCAAGCGAAAAAATAATGATCCGCTCCCCGGTTAGCGTGCTGATATCCGTATGGAGACTCTTGATCGATTGACCGGTGATATCATGGACGATAACGTCGAAAAGCGGGCGGGCCTTTTCCAGTAACTCCATCCGGACCTGTTTAATGAGTGCGCGGCCTTTTCCTTCTGCATCGCTTCGGGCCAGTTGCCGTTCGGCAGGTGTCAAGACGCCGTGCAGCCGCACCATAATGATGTCGTCCAATATATACGTACGGACCTCTTCTGGACCGCGTCCCATGTACTCGCGCTCGAACTTGATGATGGCCTCGCTAATCTCTGCCTCAAGTTGTCCTTTGGTCTTCATTACGGAATTCATGCCTGCACTGTAACATAGAGCTCCTGTCTTCGCCACTGACATAATTGCGAAACATCCAGCGTTTATGATGGGCATCTTTCCGCTTATTCGCTCTCCAGTATTCTCAGCTCCTGGGCTGACGATACGGAGACGCCCAGATCTTTCAGAAGCCCATTCGAGAGTCCATAAATCCAGCCATGAATAACCAAGGGGACACCTTTTCTCCACGCCTCTTGCACCATGGTGGTGTTGCCCACATTCTTGACCTGTTCCACGACATTCAATTCGCAAAGACGATCTATGCGCTTGTCCTCATCCGCTATATGAATCATTTCACTCCGGCATCTTTGGTAGATGTCCCGTATGTGTCCTAGCCAATTGTCGATCAGCCCGTGTGGGCGGCTTTCCAATGCCGCTCTCACACCCCCGCACCCGTAGTGACCGCAAACGATGATATGTCTCGTTTTTAAAACCTCTACGGCATATTGGATGACAGATAGGCAGTTCATGTCGGAGTGCACGACAAGATTGGCAACATTCCGGTGCACAAACAGCTCTCCAGGCAAAAGACCCACGATCTCGTTTGCCGGAACGCGACTATCAGAGCACCCGATCCAAAGTACGTCGGGCGATTGCTGCTGGACCAACTTTTGAAAGAAGTCGGGATCCAATTGAATGACCTCGGCCGCCCATTGCCGATTGTTTTTGAAGAGCTGGGGTAGAGTATTCATAAGATCTTAATTCTTGTCTTCCTGTGTCTGGTGGTTCCCATTCACGCCTATTCCCGCTGCACGCCTGAGTCGGTCATTGATGGCTTTTCCAATCCCGTTGTCAGGGACGATCTGTGCCAGAATCAGGTCCAAATCCTGCGTATCGAGTCTGCGCATGGCTCCGAAAAGTTTGGCGGCGGCTTCGCGGAGATCGCCACCCGCGGAAAGTATCTCCACGGCAGCAAAGGAGGTTGGGCAGGGACACTCTTGGAATGCCAGAACACCCACCCGATTGCCTGAATTGTTTTGCAAGGCCTCGCCGCTGCGAATCAGTCTCAGCGGGGTTCGAGGGGAGTAATGGCGAGGCAACATGCCGGGGGCGATGACAGGCTGGCTGTCCCCCCGCAGTACTTTACCCAGTGAACCGATGACGGCCTCAATGTCCTCGGCCGGCAGTCCGCCGGGCCGGAGCAAGACCGGCGGGTCGCACGCAAAAGACACGATGGTTGATTCGACCCCTACCGAACAGGCCCCGCCATTAATGACCAGATCCACCTTGCCGGACAGTTGATCGAGAACATGTTGAGCGGACGTTGGACTGGTATACCCGAATAGATTGGCGCTAGGTGCGGCAATGGACGTTCCTGTTTGCTTAATCAGTTCCAGTGCCAGCGGATGCCTTGGCATGCGGACGGCGACCGTGGGAAGACCCGCCGTAACCAGATCCGGCACCCGTGGGGACTTGGGCAGCACCAAGGTTAACGGCCCTGGCCAGAACTGCTCGATCAATGCCTGTGCCCCTGCGGGCATTTCCTCGATCAAGAGGGACAACTGGTCGGTGCCGCTCACGTGAACAATCAGGGGGTCAAAACGGGGGCGCTGTTTGATCTCAAAAACCCTGGCAACGGCCTTTTCGTCAAACACCGCTGCTCCCAGTCCATACACGGTCTCTGTGGGGAATGCCACAACCCCACCACTCCTCAGGATGTGTGCCGCCTTTTCTATCAAGCCGGGGTGTAGTTGCTCCAGTTGATGCATTTCCAAACATCCGAGTATCCATTCAGCAGCCTCGCGGATACCGGGCACAATGATCTTGTTCGGCGGCAGGTCTCTGCGGTGTTTCTGGCCATGTCCCGTCAAAACATAGATGCCTTTGGCTCCGGCGTATTCGGCGAGTTGTACATCATGTGGATGGTCGCCCACGGTGAATGAGTTGACGAGATCCAGTCCATAATCACGAGCGGCCTGCTCAAGAAACAGTGGATTGGGTTTGATGCAGGCGCACCTCTCGTCGCGCCGGTGCGGGCAACAGTACACCTGCTCAATGTGCACGCCTTCCTGCTGTAGTCGCTCGACCACATGCGCATTCACCCGATCCACTTCGGCGGTGGTGATTAAGCCCTTGCCGATGCCAGATTGATTGGTGACAATGAAAAGACGAAAGTGTTCCTGAAGGCGAAGCAGCGCCACAATCGTATCTGAAAAAAACACCACATCGCCTGGATCACGAAGATCGCCCCGATCCTCAATCAAGGTTCCATCGCGATCCAGAAATATGGCAGGCGATCCCTGGCTCTGATTGAGGTGTCCGGGAGGGCGCATTCGCTATTCCCGGGCGGTGCGTACAAAACGATCCATCCGCTCCAACCCCTTCTCGATTGCCGCCATGCTGGTTGCATAACTGATGCGGACATAGTCGTCCGCCCCGAATGCGATACCCGGCACCGCCGCAACGTTCTCCTTCTCCAGTAACTGCGCGCAGAACTCCGTGGACTTCATGCCCGTCGCTGAGATGTTGGGGAAAAGATAAAAGGCGCCCCGGGCCTTGCAGCAGGTGATTCCAGGAATCTCGTTGAGCTTCTGATGGGCATAGCGTCGGCGTTTGTCGAACTCCGCAAGCCACCTCGGGAGATGCTCCTGAGAACCGGTCAGGGCGGCCACAGCCCCCTTTTGCGCAAAGCTTGTCGGATTGCTAGTGCTATGACTCTGGATGGCGTCGATTGCCTTGGCGATCGGTTCGGGCGCGGCACAAAAGCCGATTCGCCAGCCGGTCATGCTCCAGGCCTTGGCAAACCCATGAACAATGATGGTGTGTTCAAAGTGCGCTGGACTGAAACTCGCTACGCTCTTGTGGACGGCACCGTCGTAGAGCAGGTGCTCGTAGATCTCGTCACTCATGATCAGCACCCCGCACTCCACGCAAACGTCGCCAAGCGCCTTGACTTCCTCCGGCGTATAGACGCTGCCGGTGGGATTGCTGGGCGAGTTGAGGATAAACAGGCGTGTGCGAGGCGTTATGGCAGCGCGCAACTGCTGTGGCGTGACCTTGAACTCCGTTTGGTCGCTGGTCTCCAGAATCACTGGCTTAGCCCCGGCAAGCTTCACCATTTCGGGATAGCTCAACCAATAGGGCGCCGGAATGATCACTTCGTCCCCTTCCTGGCAGGTGGCAAGAATAACATTATAACAGGTATGCTTGCCGCCGCAGGACACAATGACCTGGCTCGGCTTGTAGGTCAGCCCGTTCTCGCGCTTGAACTTATCGGCAATAGCCTGCCGTAACTCGGGAATCCCGCTGCTGGGCGTGTACTTGGTGAACCCTGCCGCTAGCGCGGCAGCTGCGGCGTCCTTGATATGCTGGGGCGTATCGAAGTCCGGTTCTCCCGCTCCGAATCCGACTACGTCAAGTCCCTCCGCCTTCATTTGCTTGGCCTTGGAGTCAATGGCCAGTGTGAGCGAGGGTGACAGCGATGCCGCCCGGTTTGTGATTTTGTAATTCATATGTTTTCCTTAAAGACCGATACGTTTTTTTAATCCGGCTAGTTGCGCCTTCATCCTCTCAGGCAGTCTGGATCCGGCGGTGTTGAGGTAGGCTTCGATCTCCGGCACTTCGCCTCTCCAGCCTTCCGTATCGATCCGCAACAGTTCGGCCATTTCTTCCTCGCTGATCTTCAGGCCGCTGACGTCAAGATCTCCCTTGTTTGGCACATAGCCGACCGGCGTCTCGACGGCGCTGACTTTGCCCTCAACACGCTCGCACATCCACTTCAGGACGCGGCAGTTGTCGCCGAAACCAGGCCACAGCCACTTCCCTTCGGGAGACTTGCGGAACCAGTTCGCGTAGAAAACCTTCGGCGCCTTCGCTCCAAGTTTGTCGCCCATACCAAACCAGTGCTGCCAGTAGTCCCCGATGTTATATCCGCAGAACGGGAGCATGGCCATCGGGTCGCGACGAATGGCTTTCTTGACGTCAAGCGCCGCAGCCGTCGCCTCGGAGGCCGCCGTTGCGCCCATGTAGACGCCATGATCCCAGTCGTAGGCCTGGCTCACCAGCGGCACCAGCGAAGAACGACGCCCGCCGAAGATGAAGATGTCGATCGGCACCCCGGCGGGGTCTTCCCAATCCGGGCAAATCACAGGGCACTGGCGTGCCGGGGCGGTAAAGCGGGCGTTGGGATGAGCGCCCTTGACGGGCTTGCCGTCGGCATCCTTCTTATCCGGCGTCCAGTCCTTGCTTTTCCAATCGATGCCGTGCTTGCAGTCGACATCCATATCTTCCCACCAGATATCACCGTCATCGGTCAGAACACAGTTGGTAAAGATGGAGTTGGCCTTGATGCTGTCCATGGCCATGGGGTTGGATTTGTAACTGGTGCCGGGTGCCACGCCGAAGAAACCCGCTTCAGGGTTGATGGCGTATAGGCGGCCATCAGGCCCAATTTTCATCCACGCGATGTCGTCACCGATGCACTCGCACTTCCACCCTTTGATGGTGGGCTGGAGCATGGCCAGGTTGGTCTTGCCGCAGGCGCTGGGGAAGGCCGCGGCAATGTGGAAGCGTTTGCCCTGCGGATTGGTCAGGCGCAGGATAAGCATGTGCTCAGCCATCCAACCTTCGCGACGGGCCATGTTGGAGGCGATGCGCAGGGCCAGGCATTTCTTGCCCAGCAGAGCGTTGCCGCCATAACCGGACCCGTAGGACCAGATGAGATTCTCTTCCGGGAAGTGGGCGATGTATTTCTTTTCGATGGGGGCGCACGGCCAGGAACTGTCCTTTTGGCCGGGTTCGAGCGGCGCGCCGACGGAGTGCAGACAGGGAATGAACTCGCCGTTCTCTCCGAGGGTTTCGAGAACCTTGTCGCCAACGCGCGTCATAATATGCATGTTCACGACCACATAGGGCGAATCGGTGATTTCGATCCCGATCTTCGAGATGGGCGAGCCGATGGGGCCCATGCTGAAGGGGATGACGTACAAGGTGCGGCCCTTCATGCATCCACTGTAGAGTTCGCGCATCGTCGCCTTCAGTTTGTTGGGATCGATCCAATTATTGGTGGGCCCCGCTTCTTCCTGGGTTTTCGATGCGAGGTAGGTGCGGTCTTCAACACGCGCCACATCACTGGGATCGCTGCGGAACAGGTAACTGTTTGGCCGTTTCTTCAATGGCGTTGCCATGCCGGCGTCGACCATAATTTTGATCATGGCATCGTATTCGGCTTTGGAACCGTCGCACCAGACGACCTTGTCCGGTTTGACCATGGCTTCGATTTCAGCAACCCAGCTGACGAGTTTCTTGTTTTTGCATGTGTTTTTCATCATTTATGTCCTCCAGTTTATGTTGTTTATTCTACGGAGCCTTCTTTGTCGCACAAAAAAAACAGGCCGGCGCAAATCCCATTACGGGATCTTGTACCGGCCTGTTTGCAACCGATGGCTAATACAGCCACCCTCTGCGCTCCTGCCTGCTATGACTACGAAAAGGTGCGGATGTTCGGTTATTACAAAACCGATGTCAAATACCAAATCAGTTCCTGAGAAGTCTGGCAGGGCTTATGGCGCTTCTGGGTTTGTGTGGGGGGCTGTTATCTGAAATCCCTCACGCATGAGCGCAGGCATGAATCACAAAACAAATTTCGGATTGAACTGTCAGGCCTGAAAAATGCCCTAAAGGCGTGCTTTTCCTTGGGAGGTCGCGCGCTATGAGCGCGACATTATTTTCGCCTGCATGGCGCCAATGGCGGGCTCGTAGCGCCCGCCCTCCTGGAAGAGCAATGAAATATCCCCACCCAAAGCCGGAATCGCCATTAAAAGCTAGTGAGAATGCAAAGCGTTTACTCATTATTGCTACTAAGGCTACTTCTTCTGTTGCAGATAATTTAGCTGCTGAGGCGTTGCTCCGCAAAGCTGTTGATGATGCTAAAGCGTTGCTCAACGTAGCGACTGAAACTGCCGAGGTATTACTCGCCAGAGTAAAGCTACTGGAAGGAATTATCCCTATCTGCATGTACTGCAAAAAAATTCGTGATGATGCAGCAATTTGGCAGCAACTCGAAAGCTATATAACGAAGCATTCTGAAGCGCAGTTCAGTCATGGTGTTTGTCCGGAATGTTATGAAAAACATAAGAGCGATTAGAAATCCGTAAGCGATCAGGACCTAAAACAGATGAGACTTCTGGTATTCCCTAATAGTCTAACAGCCTGCAGTCTATTAACCTGCGTCCTGTCGGACGCTGATGGCCTCTAAACATTCCGAACCTTATGGCCCGAGCCTGACCTTTCCGCGATAGAAGCGGTTTGTGGAGTTTGCCAGATTTGTACAAACCAAGACTTGGCCGGTGGCGCGAACATCCGTCAGTCCCGAAACCGGATCCCACGTGCCGGTCATAAGGTTGGTGCGGAATTCGAGTGAATAGTACCGGTTCAGTCCTTCGTATTGGATACCCGCTTCGATCGTTGGAACGCTCACCAGCGACTGACCGCTGGCGCTTGTGATCTGAACATCAAATACGCTTGAAGGATTGGTCGGGTGCGTGCCGGTAATATATTCCTCCCAGGTTGATAGCCCATCGCCATCCTGATCATGGGCCGCGGCGGCATCCCAATCATTTGTCCACGCAGGGTTTGCCGCTACGAGCCACCATTTAGGGGTATTGCTCAAGACCACATCCGGGGCAAATCGGGCCTCGATGGTGTGGCTGGCCTTAACGTTTGTGAATGAATAAAAAGGTGGGGCACCCATACTGGCGCCATCCACGGTCACTGTGCCAACGTGATACCAGAGGGAGGGTAAATTCGTGAAGTTGGCCGATGAACCGTAGGAGACTGTGACGGTGCCTGTCGGCACGATTGAACCATAACCTAGGCTTGAGGCAAAGATACTGACAGGCGCGTAAGGGGTAACGGGACTCACGGTCAGATCGTCCATATGAAATAGTCCTTCCCCTGTGATTTTGCGCAGTGAACTCCCGTTTGTATTTGCTGCGGCGTACCACATTCTGGGATTGACGGACAGGGCCTCGTTGACCCAGACCCGGAAGTGGCAATAATTATTGGTATCTCTTGTATAATCCATTTCAACGGTAATGCGGGCATAAGTATTGGTTGATAAATCCGTATCGAGGAGTTCGGTCCATGCCCGAGTCGGCGTCGGAGAGGACGGGCAGTTCCATACGGCCAGATGACGGTTGGTGGTGATGCATAGGGCAAATTGGGCATTGGACAGGATACTTGCTGACGGCAGGGTACTGTTGGTCCAGTACTTTGCTTCCAGAATCATGTCGACCCAGATATTGGAGTGCGTCGAGGCGCTGAACGTATTGGTGACGCGTCCGTCAATCAAGAGACTCTGCTGGTGGGGGCCTTGGATTGGGAACGCCCCGACATAAGTATTGGTGTAGTTATCACTTGTCACGATGCCCATCGTGGCATATTGGGCACTCCAGCCATTGGTGGCGGCCAGCTGGTAATTAGCCGGATAGGATTCGAAGTTCTCGCTGTAGGGGATGGTATTAATCGCCACGGTGGCAAGCCCCTTGATATTGAAAACATAAGGAGTTTTGTCTCCGTCATTGTTGACAATGCTCACCACGCCGGTCCGCAGGCCGATACCTGTTGGCTTAAAGACGATCTTAAAGACGGTTGACGATCCGGCGGCAATAGGGGTGCCCGGGTTCTGGCTGACGGTGAAGTCGGCGATATGACCGGTGAGGCTGACCGGTGGAGCCCCAGTGAGGCCAAGGGTTGCCGTTCCCGAATTGGTGACGATGAAAACGTTCGTGACCGGGGGGCCAAGCGTCAGGTCAGTCACGCCAAAGTCGGTCCGATCAGCCAAGGCGGGGGTAATGTCGCCCGATGGGATAGAATTACCATTCCCTGAAATGCCGATCATCGGCTTTTGCCCCGTTCCCTGGACGGCAAAGATGAAGGGGTTCAGGTGGCCATCGGAGCTGGCGATGCTAACCAGGCCGGTTCTGGCACCTGCGAGGGAGGGATCGAATATCAGTTTGAATAACGTTGAAGCACCTGCGGCCACACTGGAGGACATTCCCTCCGTATCGAGGGTGAAGTCGCCGGTATCGCCTGTGAGTGTGACCGGTGTTCCGCCCATGAGGGCGAGCAACGCGTTGCCTGAATTGGTTATGGTGAAGGTGTTGGTTAGCGCCACTCCGGTAATATTCACACCGCCAAAATCGGTTCCCACGGCTTCAGTCGGGTTCATGTCGGCGTAGTTGATGGCCAGACCGTTACCGACGACTCCTATCACGGGCTCAACTCCAATGCCATTGCCCTGGATGCTGAAGCTATACGGATTCTTTGCCGCGACGTTATTCGCCATCGAAACGAGTCCTGTTCGGGTCCCTGTTGTTGTGGGTGCAAACAGGACTTTGAACGTGGTGCTGGAATGGGCGGGAATATTGGTTACTGTGCTGCCCGTGGACACCGTGAAATCACCTGTAGGTCCGGAGAGCGTGATGGGCGGGGTGCCGGTCAGATATAGGATATCCGCGCCCGCATTGGTAATGGTGAAGCTGTTGGTTACCGTTATGCTGGCAGGCATGGCGCTTCCGAAATCAGTGCCATCGCCCAGGACCGGCGTCACATCGCCATTCGCAATGAGATTGTTCTTCCCGTAGACCGCAATATCCGCCGCGGCATCCATGACACGGCGGGATTCGAGTTCAGCTAGAGTCATCACCACGTTGTCGACGCGCACGTTGTCCTGCAGACCCTTGAGGGTGCCTGAACCATTGCCGCCGTTCAGGGAAAAATCCGTGGTTGTGCTCTCCAGTGTCCCTGAATTTGCCGTTTGTGTTGCGCCCATCTGGGTCACAGGGGAACTCCGTGTGCCCAAGTATAATTTTGTGTTATTGGCACCGAGGGTGCCGTCGTAGGTCACCGCCCAGAAGAACCACTTGTTGGTATTGGAGAAATTCATTGTCGCCGTGATGTCAAAATAAAGTGTCGCTCCATCTAGCATCACTCTGATTTCATTCTTATTGCTATCAGTAGTGGCAAAATCCACGCCTATGCCCAAGAGATACTGGCTGAAGGTAATAAGTTTTGCATCACCTTTGTAAGTGCTCCTGGTAAGGGTGTCCATGGCATTGTACCAGCCTGAGAGGGTTAAGGTGGTCAGGTTCTGGATAGCTGTGCAACTGGCGTTGGCGACATTCAGTTGGGGTAGGAAGGTGAAGCCTGCATACCCACCGTTGTTGGAGGTAATACCGCTGAGATCCAGTGCGCGGTCACCGACCTGTCCGCTAACCCCGCTGGCGTTGGCGCCATGCAGATCGGCTGCGGCGCCGTAGAAGGCCTGTTTGGTTACCAGGGCAGGCGCCGGGCTGCCGGTGCCTGTGTTGGCTGGCGAGGTGCCGGTTTCGTTGAACTTGAACTCCCAGAGTGTGGCTGCGGTAACCGGTGCGACCCTGATGGCCAGCAAGATGGTGATCAGGGAAATCGTCCGTATTATGTGGTTGCCATTTAACATTTTAATCTCTCGAATCACGCTTGCCGCCACTTTTAACTATTCGAATATTACTAATGGTCCGTGCCGATATTCCTCGATTACCGAACTCGGATCGATATGAATCGTAAAGGCCTGGGTGTGATTCTTCGCGGCACTGGTGGCGAGGACGACGCCGCTGAAATCACCTGTCGCCGTGGGTGTGCCCGCCAGCGTGCCATCAGATTGGAGTGTTAAGCCATCAGGTAATGTGCCGCTTTCCAGGGTAAATGCCGGTCGAGGTGAACCGCAGGCTAAATATTTGAAATAATAGGGCACGCTTTGTTGAGCTGGCGAGGTTGGCGGATTATGAGCAAAACGGACGTTGTTCAGGAAGGGATCCGACACGGCTTTAAAAGATGGCAATTGATCATCCCGATTGATCAGAATAAAGACGGACAGATGAAGGCTGGGGTATCGGCACATGGCAGTTTTGAACCCCATCCACCGCCCCGTATGCCAAACCACTGCATTTCCGGCATACGTATCAGGCATGAGGCCGCAGGCGTAAGAGGGAAGACCCGCGGGGACATTATCGACAGGGTGACCGGCATTTGGCCCGCTGGTATAGTGGCCCGGTGTTTCCAACAGGGTGATCAGGCTTTGGTTGGTATTCCCAAGGTGGTTGGTATAGAAATTCTCGTGCCACTTCAGTAGATCGGCCATTGTTGCACTGACGCCGGTAGAGCCGGTCGCGGGGGAGTTTGAGGAGGCTGTACTCCATAGTGCCAAGCTGTCATCGTACCCGTTGGGCTGGTTGGTCACCAGCATGGTAGCACTATCCCGGACCTCCGTGTCATTCATTCCTAGTTTGCTGAATATTTCATCATGCGCGAACTGGCGGAATGATTTGCCTGAAACCCGTTCCACGATGAGCGACAGCAGGACGTAATTCATGTTGCAGTATTTCATGACACTTCCGATGGGCTTCTCGGCGGCAACGATTCCTGCGGACCCTTCTTGCAGTAACCTGACAAGCATGTCGGCTGCGGTATTGGTTTGATTGCCCGTGCCGACATCGTAGATGGCGCTGTCCATGTTCAACATGTGCTGGATTTTCACGCCGTTGAAGTTGGTGTCCAATTCCGGAATGTAGTTGCGAAGTTCGTTCGTGGTGTTGAGGAGCCCCTGTTCTTGGCACAAGAGCACGCACATGGCGGTAAATTGTTTCGAGTTGGAGGCGAGGTAGAAGGGCGCCGCGGTGGAGTTCGAGATACCCGCTTGCACATCCGCCATTCCGTACGCCCTTTGGAAAACCAACTCGCCGTCCAGTGCCACCCCCACGATGCCACCCGGCTTTCCGGCGTTTGCTCCGGTTGCGAAGGTGAACTTACTGTCCACCCCGCTGCTGATCGTGGAATCGGTTTCTAGTGGGGTTGCCGTAAGACCTGATGCGGCAAAAGGGAACAAGCCCAGAAGAATGAACCCCGCGCATAGGCACCCCGAAACGGATCTGTTATTCGTATCCAAGCCCATTGCAATCTCCCCCTCACCTACTGTTCAAAGATGCATCGTGTTGTGCTACGATTTATGGGCTCTATTTTATTGCTTATGCCAAATTCGCGCAAGTGTACTCTTATTGTTCAATTTTCGTCTAAGGACGTTCCGGCCACGATGGACTTGCATAATTCGTCCTGCCCACGCGGCTCAGCAAGCTTCGCCCTCCAGAAGAATCCCCCCCCTCAAAGGACATGTCTTCTGGAGGGCGAAGCTTGCTGAGCCGCGTGGATACAGGGTGCAATGGAGGTATCAGGGAGACTTCAGATTGCTTAGGCGAGGATCGGGCGCAAGCGCTCCTCCTATTTGCGTCGCGAATAGTCGAACTGATTTGGGTAATTTATGCCCGCAACCCGAAACTCGAAAATCGAAACCCCATCTACCGCTGCTTACGCTGGTATTCCTCAATGGTTCTGAGGTTGGAGTAGGGTTCCAGGCCGGCCATTGACTTGATGATGACCGGGAGTCCACATTCGCGTAACGCGGCGATCGGGTTTAGTCCGCCATAAGCGATGAGTCCCGCATGCCCTTCCGTTACCGGGACGCCGAGCAGCGGCTGATTCGGCTGTCCAAAGCTCAGGATTCCGCCGATGCCCATAGCGCGGAGTTTTTTTTCGAGTTCTATTGCATCGGCCAACGCCGCCGCAGGGATTTCGCGGAAGGCCGCACACAGGATTCCGTTTCCGGTCAGGATCACGTCCCGCACACGAGTCATATTTGCTTGAATGAAGATCTCAAGGGGATCCAGCGTCGTGCCCTCGTAATTGATTAGATCGACAAACCGGATCGGGAGCCGGTTACGCACTTCGAGTAAGCCGCTGAAGCGCGCCTTGACGGGAATGCTCTGATGAAGGAGCGCGCCGCTTAAGGTCACGCTACAGACTGTCCCGATGGCAATGTGGTTCTCGGGCACCAACATACCCGAGATGATTTCGCCTGATTCTGCGATCAGGATGTGGGGGCTGATGGCGAGATGGTGGCGGAAGACAAGTTTCATTTCATTTAACGCCCGACTTAGATGTTCCGGCTGAATGAGTGATACATTGATCACCACGGTTCCCGTTCGCAGGGGCGGTTTTAGCGACATGCGATAGGCGAGGTTGTCAACCCGCGAGGCAATCACGCCTACCTTTTCAACCACGTTGGCGCGCGCCAGTTCCTGTCGGCCTTTCTCCGAAATCACCCGCCCGGTACGACGACTGATTTGGACGGTCAACCCTTCACGATCCAGGTTCAGGAGATGCAGACGGATCGTCCGAGGCTGGATATCCAGCCCGACCGAAAGCAAGGATGCCCGTATTCTTGCCGCTCCAGCCGGTTTCTCCGCTTCACTCAAAATCTTAAGGATTCCTAAGCGAGATACTTCTTTTTTGGACATTGCTGTATTCCTTCAGACTTATTCGAGAGCTGTATATGCGGCAATATTGCCGCTAAAATTGCCGTATAAATTGAAGTATTATCTTTAAAACATCCATTTTCAAGTCAATATGTTGCGGCAAGTGATTGCCGTATCAAAACAAAAAGGAGTAACTGGAATGAATAAGTATGTGGAATCGGTATTGGAGCAGACAAAGCGGAAAAATTCTGAGCAGGTGGAGTTCATTCAAGCGGTTACGGAGGTGATGGAGTCCGTAGCCCCTGTGGTTGATCGCCACAAGAAATATCAGGATCACGCGATTTTGGAACGTATTGTCGAGCCGGAGCGGGTGATCATTTTCCGAGTACCCTGGCAGGATGACAAAGGCCGGTACCAGGTGAACCGCGGATTCCGTGTCCAGTTCAATAGCGCCATCGGTCCCTACAAAGGCGGACTGCGGCTGCATCCTTCCGTGAATCTGGGCATCATTAAGTTCCTTGGATTTGAACAGGTTTTCAAGAACTCGCTGACCACACTTCCTATGGGGGGCGGTAAAGGCGGATCGGATTTTGATCCCAAGGGCAAGTCAGACTCTGAAGTGATGCGCTTCTGCCAATCTTTCATCACGGAATTGTACCGCCATATCGGTGCGAATACGGACGTGCCCGCCGGTGACATTGGCGTGGGTGGTCGGGAAATCGGGTTTATGTTCGGTCAGTACAAGCGCATCGTGAATGAGTTCACGGGCGTGTTGACTGGTAAAGGATTGAATTGGGGTGGATCCCTGATCCGGTCTGAAGCCACCGGCTATGGCGCTGTGTACTTCGCCCAGGAAATGTTGGCGAAGCGTGGTGATTCCATGAATGGCAAAGTTTGTACGGTGTCCGGTTCGGGCAATGTGGCCCAGTACACGATCGAAAAGGTGAACCAGTTGGGCGGCAAGTGCGTATCGGTGTCCGACTCTAACGGGACGATCTATGATCCCACTGGCATCTCGGCGGAGAAATTGGCGTTCATCATGGAGTTGAAGAACGTCAAGCGCGGCCGTATCAAGGACTATGCCGATAAGTTCGGTTGCCAGTATAAGGATGGCGAAAGGCCCTGGAGCATTAAGTGCGATTGCGCCTTCCCGTCGGCCACGCAGAACGAAGTCTCGGGTGAGGACGCGAAGATGCTGATCAAGAACGGTTGCAAGCTGGTGGCTGAAGGCGCCAACATGCCGACTGACCCGGATGGCGTGGAAGTGTTCCTGAAGCACAAGATCATGTACGGACCGGGCAAGGCGGCCAACGCTGGTGGCGTGGCGACCTCAGGTCTGGAAATGTCACAGAACTCGATGCGGTTGGCTTGGTCGCGCGAAGAAGTGGATATGAAGCTGAATGGCATCATGAAGTCGATCCACGCGAACGCCTATGCGGCGTCCGAGGAGTATGGCGATGCGGGTAATTACGTGCTGGGCGCTAACATTGCCGGCTTCGTCAAGGTGGCCGATTCGATGATTGCTCAGGGCTTGGTCTAACTGGATCTGCCCGTTTCCTACGATATCTGTAAACGCAACGGACCGTCCGCAAGGGCGGTCCGTTTTTTTGTTTAGCCGAGATAGAAGAACGCTTTTTGGCCAAAGCTGTCGGCGTGGAGGCGGAGGCGCGAAGCGTGAGGTAGATCCTTGCCATCGATCACGCGAAGCACACTATCCAGCGCTTCGGTTCCGGGGAGGAGTGCCGTGAGTTTGCTAGGCAGGCTACACAGGAGCTCGGGGTTCATGCTGTGGCCTTTTCGGTCTGGCAGAATCGCGAGGTAAAGCATATCCATTTCCACAAGGTCATTAAAGAAATGGGTTCCAAGCGATACGTCGGGAATAAGCCCCTCATGCATCACGCCGATTTCACAGATGACCGACACCGCATTGATTTCGGAGAAGGACACAGGCACTCCGAGGGCGGGCATGGACGTGGCCCAGCGGCCGGGGCCCACGATCATCAGGCGCTCGCCTGGTGTTGCTGCGGTCAGCTTGTTCAGCCTGCCAATGGTCCGTGCAACTGAGTAACGATCCGATATCGACATCATTCCGTAGATTGAAGGAACAACATAAATGAGACGATCGATATTCGTTGAAGTGCTTTGGCCAATGATCGGCCCGGCGCTCTCCATCAGCAGGTCTTCCTTGAGGATTGCATCTGGGCTACGGATGTCGGTGGCATCGCCGGCGATTCTGACCTGAAAAGGGCGGCATTGCACCAGATTGATGCGATAGGTGCCGTCCGCTGAAAAATTGGCCGCGAATTCCATGTCCACGGGATAGTTATAGGCCTCCTGCAAAACCCTGAGGAGGGTTCGCATATCGTCCACAAACCGGGTCTCCTGGACCAGTCTGTCGAAGGTCAGGTAGTAATACTTGAGGCGGGTCGTTGACGTTTCCTCGACCGCAAATAGGTCCAGCGGCAAAGCTTTTGAAAACGGAGTAACGACCTCGTTGAAATCTTTCGATAAGAGTTGATTACTAGACAAGTCCAGGACATCGACTTGTCGCTGGGAAAATTTACGGATATCTTCATCTGAGCCCTCCGGCCGTTTTTCCGGGGCGTTGAGGGCGATCAGCCGGGTGTAATCGTCGCCGAGCCGGTCCACGGCGCGTGTTCCCAGGCCGAACACGAGGCGGAGCATGCCGGCACTAGGTTCGATATCCTTGTCCCAGACGTACGGGTTGAACGAGAACCCGGCGCCAGCGATCTGAGGAAAGAAATTATCACCGTGGAGTTCGCCCGACACGCGCTGGACCAGGAGCGACATTTGTTCGTCCAGGTTCATCAAGCCGCGCTGGGAGCGGTAGGAAAGGGCATCCACACTCAGGGTACTGGCGTATACGGTGCGCACCGCGCTCATAAATTCAGAAAGGCGTTGCTGGGGTGTTCCTTGATTAGCACAGAAGACCGTCTCATATTTTCCTGAGAACGCGTTGCCATAACCGTCCTCGAGCAAGGAACTTGATCTTACAATGATCGGGCACTGGCCGAAGTAGTTGAGCATCTCCATGAATTGGCAGCGGATGGTTTCGGGGAAATTTCCCGACCGCAGTTTTTGCTGGGCATCGTCATTGTGGGCGATCAGGAATTCCAGGTCGTTAGCCTTGCGGCGAAGTTCCCAGCACCCGTTTTGAACCAAATAGGTGTAGAACACATCCGAGCCGATGAAAAACGAATCGTGAGCCTCCAGAAGCTCATAGATGCGTGGAGCTTGTTTTTTCAGGATGGCCCGCCCTAGTAGCATGCCTAGGGATTTTCCCCCGATGAGACCGGTCCCGATCATCCGCTGGATCACGGCCATGAGATCAGCCAGATCAAAATATTTCGAAGCTAGCGGCATGAATTTGTCGTCGCGCGTAATGCCGCTACGGAGGAGCCGCTGAAAGGCGTCATTTACCTCCTGCCCTGAGGCGGTGCCGTTATGAACGGCTTCCAATGTTTTTTGGGCGCCGGACACGGTCTCCATCCAGATTCCGGGGCGTGAGGTGGAAAAGTCCAGCCAGGGCTGGGGAGTTTTTGAAAAAATGTCCGAAATGATTGTGCTAGAGGTAACCGGGGAGAAAATATCGTCAGCCCCCCAGACGTGCAGGGTGTATAGGGTTGGGGAATGGCGTTTGTCGACCTTGACGGGCTGGACGAACAGGTCCTCGCGGTTCCGATACACGTCAAGCACTACCTGGGCGGTCTGGTGGATGCTTTCAACGGCGTGAAAGGTGTGGCGTTTATTAAAGAGGGCAAAATAAGCAATGGTGTCGAGCTGGTAGAGAAACGGGCAGGTGACCATGAAGAAATTGCCGAGCATCCGGTCGCTGTACCAGTCTGCAGCCAGCTCCGAGAGGCAGTCAAACACGTAGAGAGCACCGCGTCCTTTGGCTTCGATGACATTTAGGATATCGCCCACGAATTTTTCAAAGCCTGCCTCCGGTTTCACATGATGGATCTCGATTCCGGGTGTTTCAGGAATCAGTTGCCGATGGCGGGCGAATCGGAAATAGACGATGGGTGCCCCCGTGGTGAGCCCATGCTGGATGAACCGGTCGACAAATGGGCTGTAGTTTTCGATATCGTTGACCTGCCACACCACATTGTCGCCGGCAATCAATTTCTGAAGGGTTTTGTCGAGAGAGGCGATTCCGGTACTGAACTCCAGAAGCGGGGCAGGGGATGAAGCATCTGTCATGAATAGGGTCCTCTATAATAATCCGCTTGTCTACACTGGGCGGGATCATAAAACATTAAACCTGAAAAAGGAATTTAAACTACGAAACACGCAAAAGACACGAAAGGACATCATTGCAAATCGAACCTAGGAGCCTGTCGGGCTTGCACAGCCTTTGGGCTCAACAGTCGCCACCGGCGGAGACCGCCGGCTCCAATGATTAAAAGCGAGGGTATCCTCGGTGAATTAAGCAATGGGCAGCACGTGACGTATATTTGCTGACGCAAATTATGTTCTGGAGCTGGCGGTCTCCGCCGGTAACCCCCACACACAGACGCGAAGTCCGACAGGCTGCTTGCGCTACGAGTGTGACGTTCTCCGACGGATTCGTAGCGACCGTCGGCCTGTACTCGCGTGCAGACAATTTC
>JBBQNS010000062.1:0-21130 GCA_038330175.1 Kiritimatiellia bacterium | reverse complement strand
GCTACGCAAGCTCCGCCCCCCACAACAAACATCCCCACCTTATATATCTGGTCTTCTGGTGGGCGAAGCTTGCTGAGCCGCGTGGGGAGGGCGAATCAAGTGAGTTCATCGTGGCCGGAACGTCCTTAGGCGAGGATTTGGGACACTGCCTCAATATCTTGCGGTCTTTGGCAGATTCACATATAACTCGCGACCGACAAAAACAACGACTCGAAAAACTATTCTGTTCAATGAGCGAACTTACATCTTATCAATGGGTTGTGATGGCGGCGGCCGCCTTGATTATTGGCATGTCCAAGTGCGGGATGCCCGGCATGGGCATTCTCGCCATTCCGATTGTTGCGTCCATCATTCCCGCCAAACAGTCCACCGGCTTCATCCTCCCGATGCTCATCGCCGGTGATGTGTTGGGCGTCTTCTATTATCATCGGCACGCCGAGTGGCACCGACTGTTCCGACTCTTCCCTTGGGCGATCATGGGCGTTATCGTGGGCTGGCTTTCCATGGATCGGCTTAATGATGCACAGCTGCGTCCGCTCATCGGCGCGATTGTGTTGGCCATGCTGGCACTGAATCTATGGCGCCAACGCTTTGTAGATCCTGAAAGCAAAATCCCACATCATCACAGCGTGGCGATTGTGATCGGACTGCTTGCCGGCTTCACCACGATGACGGCCAATGCGGCCGGCCCGATCATGGTCATCTATCTGCTGGCCATGCGGCTCCCCCCTTCTGCGTTCCTGGGGACCAGCGCGTGGTACTTCCTGCTTCTCAACACCTTCAAGGTCCCCTTCAGCGCCCAATTAGGACTGATCACCCCCTCCTCCCTGATGTTCAATGCCATGCTCCTGCCGTTCATTGCGCTTGGCGCCTGGGCGGGAATCCGGTTTGCCAGCCGCATTCCCCGAAAACTTTTCGAACAACTGGTCCAAATCTTTGCCGCCATAGGCGCCATCAAATTGTTCTTCTAGTCCCTCACGACTTGAATCAATCGCATCTTGGTCAAGATTCGGGGAAAAAGAATTTTGAACAGAAGCACGCGAAGATCGCGAAGGATGTTGGGTTAGGCTTCGCGGAATACACCACCCTGCATAGTGTTTTCCAATATTCACCGCGTCATGCGGCGTACCCGCCGGATGGCGCCTTTGCGTGCTTTGCGTTCTTCTGTTCAAAATTTTCCTCTTGGTTCCGGCTATGCCGGGTTAGGTCATTAGCCAGTTGCCCCGCCTGAAAACGCTTTGCAGGCGCGCACATACGCCTCTACATTTTCCCAGGGGACTTCCGGCTCCAGCAGATGCGTCGGGCAAGCCAATAGCCCTCCTTTGGCGCCAGCAAGCTCTAGGTTACGGAGGGTCACCCGCCTGACTTCTGCCGGGGTTCCAAACGGCATGGTCGTCTGAGTTCCAATGGTGCCATTGAACGAAAGCTGGCTGCCGTATTCAGCATATATGTTTGTAAAATCCATGCATTCAGGTTGGATGGGATTGAGGATATCCACGCCGGCCTCGATCAGATCGGGAATAAACGGTTCGATATATCCACAGGAGTGATATTGAATAAGCACGTCCGGTTTGGCCGCCTTGGCCGCCCGGATCACCGTAGCCAAGCGAGGCTTCAGCCAGTGACGGTACATTTCAAGCGACATCATGATCGTGCTTTGCATGCCAATGTCATCCCCCATAGCAATGATGTCCGCTCCCGCACGGGCAAAGGACGCAGCACGGCGAGTTGAATCACGGGTGATTTTGTCGAGCAGGAACGTCGCCTTCTCGTCCTCATCGGCCATATCCGTCATCAACTGAGCCATATCACGGATGTACCAGGCCGTCTCCCATATCGTGCAAGCCATATCCGCTTTGACCGAATACCCTTTGCAGTGAGCCACCTCTGCGGCCGAGGTCATATGCTGGATATTTTCAAAATCCCATTCTGGCCAAGGATAAGCCTGAAACTGCGCGAGTGAATCCGCAGCGGCTAGCGGATGATGCATCCGTTGAAAATGATTCGCCCCCTGATAGCCACCTTCATAAGCGATACCATAATCGCCGAAGCCGGTTTCAGCATGGAGTGTTTGTGTAAAATATTGACGCCAATCGGGCTCCTTCCGTGGGATCCTGGCAACCCATGGCATCCCCGCACGGGCAAATCCCTCGGGATAGTCAAAATAGTCGGCGGGGTTAACTCCTTTACCAATGGCGGCCTCCATTTTCTGCGCCAAGGCCGGACACATGTCAAATTCGACCGGAGCAAACGCATAGCCCTGCCGACGGTACAATGCCAACATATTCTCTCGTGGTGTCATGCCTGCTGCCCTTCCTAACTTGTTGTTAAATTGTGACAGCCTAAAGGCTTAACAAGAAATGGACAAGGAAATTGCCCGAATACTCGCCTAAGCAATCTGATGTCTCCACGAGACCTCCGATATTTCTTTTAGTCACGCGGCTCAGCAAGCTTCGCCCTCCAAAAGAATTATCTCCTTTTTATAGATTCTGTCTTCTGGAGGGTGAAGCTTGCTGAGCCGCGTGGGCAGAACGAATCATGCAAGTTCATCGAGGCCGGGATGTCTTTACATTGCAGTACTGGTTATTTTCAAATGGGTTTGTTAGGCTCCTTTCATGTTCGTGACGCTTACACTCAATCCCGCACTTGATCAGTCGATCTCGGTTAACGGCGAACTTGCGCTCAATTCCCTGCACACCGTTCAATCGGAATGCATGACCCCTGGCGGCAAAGGCGTTAATGTGGCCAAAATGATTGCGACTAACGGCCACCCTGTAACGGCGGCAGGGCTGCTGGGTGAAGACCGTCTTGCTTTCTATCAGGATAAACTCATTCCCCTGGGAATTACCTGTTGTTTCCTCGCCCTGCCCCACCCTACGCGCTGTAATCTTATGATCTCCGATGGGCAAGGCCACGAGATGAAATTCAATCGTCCTGGCTTTCCTGAACTCCGCTTTGACGAAGCGATTTTGCGTACCTATGCCTCGTCCCTCGCCCAACAGGGTGACGTCATCATTATGAGCGGATCCTTACCGGCACAATTTCCACCCGACACGTATACGTTCCTAATTCGCCTCTTCCGCG
Source organism: Kiritimatiellia bacterium (assembly GCA_038330175.1). Classification (GTDB taxonomy): domain Bacteria; phylum Verrucomicrobiota; class Kiritimatiellia; order CAIKKV01; family CAITUY01; genus JAABPW01. The sequence continues at coordinate 18,046 of JBBQNS010000062.1, read as the reverse complement.
CTAAGGGCTGTCTTACGATCGTGGATACGTCTGGTCCAGCCCTATTCGCGGCCTTGGCCGAAAGGCCCGATGTGATCAAACCCAATCGCCAGGAGTTGGAAGCCGTTCTTGGCGAATCGCTAGACACCGACTCGTTGATGAAGCATGCCCTACGCAAGCTGATGAGCAGCCATGAAGTCGTCATTGTGTCGGATGGCGTACGCGGGGCCTGGTTCGCCGGGCATAATCAAATCTGGTTTGCTAGCTCGCCTGTCGTGCCCTGCGTCGATAGCACCGGAGCAGGTGATTCACTGCTCGGCCAATTCTGTGCCGATTATTTTCCTAACCGCAGGATCACGCCCGAAGGGATCGCCCGAGCCGTGGCGGCAGGCGCAGCATCGGTCGAAAAACAAGGCACGCCCATCATTTCGCGCGAACGCATCGCCGAACTTGCCTGCAATGTCCACCCACTCTTGCAAGCCGAAACATGAAAACCTGAATTCTGACTCCTGTCTCCTGACTCCTACCTTCACACATAAATCATTTTGTGCGTCATGCCACCATCAACCGGCATGTTAGTGCCAGTAATAAAGCCGCTTTTGTCGGAGGCCAGATAGGCGGCAAGGTGGGCAATGTCCTCGGGCTGACCAACCCGCCCGACCCAATGCTGGTTCTTGTCAGCCGGGGTATGCGCCGGCACAGCTCGAACGCTTGATTTAGCCCAAACCCCCGTTTCGATCCAACCGGGACTGATGCAATTCACACGGACATCGGGCGCAAGGCTTGCGGCCAGCGCATGAGTCAAAGCCACGATCCCACCCTTGGAGGCGGAATAGGCTTCGGTATTGGGTTCGGACATCAACGCGCGGGTGGAGGCGATGTTGATGATGGCTCCATAACGCTTGCGCAGCAAGGGCGCAAAATGCTTGGCACAAAGAAACGGCCCCGTCAGATTAACTCCCAAGACCCGCTCCCAATCGGCCAGACTAAGCTCGGTTACAGGGCTGTTACAACTAATCGCCGCATTGTTGATCAATACATTTACGCCAGCAAAGGCGGCCACGGTGTCGGCAACCAGGCGAACCACATCGGGCTCGGAAGCCACATTGGCCTGAACAAATCGGATGGCCCCAAGCGCGGCATATTCCGCCGCAGTTTCACGCCCGGCGTCCGCATCATAATCGGCGATCATCACCGCAAATCCATCGGACAGAAACCGATGGGCCATGGCTTTCCCAATCCCCTGCGCCCCGCCGGTAATGACCGCTACTTGTGTAATCATCGTCCTTCTACCCGAAGCCGAAAAGGTTTCTTCATCATCTTTTCAGAGACCCGCTTCGATAAACAGTTTTCCGGAGTGATGGCCGGATTGCTTTTTAGACAATACTCGCTGAATCGAGCATATTCGCACAATTGCATTTTCGTTAGCGCTAATCGGGGATGGGAGGGAACTTTCGGGAAATTAACCATTATTCAACTCCTTAATTCGGGCACTAAGCCGGTCATAAATCGCCTCCGTAGCAAACTGGCGACATAACCCCCGAAATTCCAAATCAACATCAAAGTGGTTTTCCACAACCAAATGCACGACATCGGAAAAATCCTTATCTTCACGTTTGGCGTCACCACTTGATAACGTAAAAAGCTTCATGGCGAGAAGATCCTTCAATCGCGGAACCCGAACGACATGTCCTCCAAAATATTCAACTTCCCGGGAGTTTACCAAAAGACCATCCATCGTCTCATGATCCACTTTGAGAAAATCGACGCGCAAAGGCGATCCCGGCCGGTTGAAAAAAATCACTGTTTCATTGGACGCCACATTCGTGAATCCCGCCTCCTGCATAACTCGCCGCACGGCACCTTCATCAGCCGCTGCTATCATGAAGTCGATGTCTTGTGTGGCCCGGGAAACGCCGTAATGATTTACAGCATGGCCCCCTATCATGATAGGGACAACTCCCGCCTCAGGCAAACGGCGGGTGACAACTTCGAACACAACATCCACGTCAAATTCCATAACACGAGTATATACAAAGCTTTAAATCAAACAAGACCCCAACTTCCGAAACCATCAAATATCCCTGCCATCTGAGCACAGTTCAATGGTGATGGGCCCATCGTTCACAATCTCGACGCTCATGCTGGCACGAAAAATACCCGTCGCCACTTTTTCAGAACCTAGGATTCGGCGGAGCTGGCTGACATAAACTTCGTAAAGACGTTCGGCTTCCGCGGGTAAGGCTGCCTGAATAAAGCTGGGCCGATTCCCTTTTCGGGTATCCGCATAGAGTGTGAATTGGGATACCACTAGAACAGCGCCACCCACTTCGGACAAAGCCAGATTCATTTTGTCCTGAGCATCGGGGAAAATGCGCAGACTCGCCGTCTTCTTTGCCAGGAAAATGGCATCGGCCTCTGTATCCTGAAGCCGCACTCCCAGCAAAACGACGTAGCCTTTGCCGATCACGCCGGTGTCTTTACCGTCAACGGTCACCCGAGCCCGACTCACTCTTTGGATAAGCGCCTTCATTCAAAAAAGGTAAATAGACTGTAGACTATTAGACTGTTAAAAACAGCTTGGGCGCCCGCTAGGCGCCTTCAGCTTTCCCGGATATCGGCGGAGACCTCTTTGCGCAGCGCGGCCTTTACCTTATCGTGGAAAACGTTCGCCACCTCATCGGTCAGAGTTTTCTCCATAGAACGATAGGTCATAGTATAGGCGAGACTCTTACGCCCTTTACCGACATTCTCACCGCGATAGACGTCGAATAGCTGTATGTCGACCAACTCCGGCGGAGCGGCCGTCCAAACGGATTTCAAGACAGCCTCATGTGAGATGCCATCCTCCACTACCATGGCCACATCACGTTCCACGCCGGGGAAGGCGCCGATACCGTGCGATACGGGCACGCGTAAAACGTCCTTCACGAGTGGAGCAACCTCAAGTTCCAGTACGGCGACAGGATCGGTCATACGCCATTCGTTACGCAGTCGTTCGCTAACTAAGCCCATGACCCCGATGTTCGCTCCAGCCAGCCAAACCGAGACAGCGCGCCCGTCTTCAAAGCAAGGGCTCGACAATGGCTTAAGTTCGATATCCAGTCGGCATAACCCGCCGCGCGAAACGGCCGCCACATTTTGAGCCCGGCCCAGTGACTCAAGGATCCCCTTGATCCACTGGAACATCTCTTCATCCTTCACCAGCTGCGCCTTCAGAATCCCAGCTCGTCCGACCGGCCCCATCAGCCCGATGCAAATGCGATCCGTTTCAGCATTGCGACCCTCGGCATCCTTGAAGAAAACGCGGCCCATTTCAAATAAGGACGCTTCACGCGCCTGACGCGCCCGGTTTTTACCGAGCGTCTCAATCATCTGCGGGATAAACGAATCCCGAAGAATCGTGTGATCCGCACTGATCGGATTCGGCAACACAATCCGCTTTGCCGGATCCCCATGTCCGACCAAATCCAGCAATTTCTCGGAGAGAAAGCTGTAGTTCATAGTCTCGGCAAGCCCTAGTCCGACCAGATTTTCCCGCAGTGCCAGCAGTGAACGGGTCGGCTTGTCATCAACTCCGGGCACAATCTTGGCGACCGGCGAGGGCGCTGGAATTTTGTCCAAACCATAAATACGGGCCACTTCCTCGATTAGATCCGCTTCCTGCATCACATCCACACGGAAAGCCGGGACATCGACCACGCAACGAACCGTATCCTTCGACACAATACCAAAGCCGAGTGACGTGAAAATCGACATCACTTTCTCATTGGTGATCTCTATTCCCAACAAATCCCTTACGCGCTCAAAACGCAGGGTCACTTGACCATGCGCCGGCTTGACCGGAAACACATCAATCACGCCCTTGGCGACCACTCCGCCAGCTAGGTCGCACATCAATTGAACTGCCCGTCGGCTGACCCACTCCGTATTTTCGACATCCACCCCGCGTTCAAAACGGTAGGAAGACTCGGAAGACAGACCCATTTTCTTGGAGGTCTTGCGGACATCCGAAGGTTTGAAATAAGCGCTCTCCAACAAGACCGTTTTGGTCACCTCACGGATTTCGCTTCCTGCGCCGCCCATCACCCCGGCCACTGCCACAGGACGCTGTGCATCGGCGATCAAGAGCATCTCAGGTGTGAGCTCACGGGCGGCTCCATCCAGCGTACTCATCGTCTCACCGGGTTTGGCGCGACGCACCACAATCTTCCGGCCTTCCAGCAGTTCATAGTCAAAGGCATGGAGCGGCTGCCCGCTTTCCAACATGACGTAGTTAGTAATATCGACAACATTGTTGATGGGCCGGATCCCCGCCGCAGACAAACGCTTCTGCATCCACTGCGGACTAGGCGCGATGGTGATCCCCTGCACCACCCGGCCGGTATAGCGGGGACACCCCACCGCATCCTCAAGGGACACGCTCGCCAGCGACTCCACCGTAGTGGCCGATTCCTTCAGCGCCGGGACCGGAATCTTCAGGGGCTTACCCAACAAGGTAGCCACCTCGCGCGCCATCCCGATCATGCTGAGACAATCGGGCCGATTGGGGGTTACTTCCAGTTCCAACACCGTCTCGGGCGGGCCGGCAATTTCCGAGAAGGGCGTACCCGGCTTCACATCCGGAGACAAAATCATTAAGCCGCTGTGATCCTCGGACAAACCCAATTCATCGGCGGCACACAACATGCCGAACGATTCGATTCCGCGAACCTTGGCCTTTTTGATCTTGAGCCCATTTGGTAAGGTAACCCCGATAGTGGCCAACGGCACCTTGATGCCAGCGGCCACATTGGGCGCACCGCAGACGACCGTCAGCGTGGCCGTCCCGTCATTAACCTGACAAACGGTCAAACGATCGGCATTCGGATGCCGCTCGACGCTCAACACCTCACTGACCACAAGTCCTGTAAAATCACCGCCAATGGTTTTGATCCCCTCCACCTCCGTGCCTGAAAAGGTCAGCAAGGAGGCCAGCTCTTTGGGGCTCAATTCGAAATCCACATACTCTTTCAACCAACTTATAGGTAGTTTCATCCATATTCCTCTCGATCAAAAATCCACAGTCACTCACAGCCTATTGCATTACTCAATCAGCAGGCATTATTCTCTTGCAGTCAAACGAATACGATGTAACCGCAACGTGGAGCTTATAATAGACGGCAACAAGTCCACATTGCCAAGGCCATTAAGAATGGCTCGTTCAAAAGCCAGCCTGTCTTTACACGCCATTTCTTTCTCAAACCCATACACCGTTCTTTTCAAAAGAGGCTGAAAGCATGACAAGATTTTTTTCTTCGAAGAATCCGAGAAAATGACCGGGTTCAACATTTTGAATTGCCTCGAAATTTTTCCTGCATTCAAATCAAGCACACCCAACCCACGCCCAAATCCCAAAGCCTCAAGATAAAAACAGCTTGTAACAGAGCAAAGCAATGCGTGACACAATGCCATTTCGGGAGAACTGTCCACTTTGGCAGTCAGTCTTATCAAGCGTTGATTAACAAAAGAACGCGGGACAAGTCTCATGAAAAACAAACGCTCATTGGGATTCATGGAGACCGCAAAGTCGGCTAATGTATCAGGCCTCATTTCATACCAACGCAAGCCACCTCGAGCCAAAACTTCTTTCAACGGCTTTCCAGCTCCATTCTTCACATGCTCAAAGCGCCGGATCCAAGCCAAAGCTGAGTGATCCCCCATTTTTGTTAAGTTTTCAACAGACTCGGAACAACAGAAAGCGCGGCCTGCAGGCTGCGGCGCCAGACAATCAACTTCCGAGGCAGATATTAAAACAGGCTTGAGATACTCGGGCGGGATATTCGAATCATCACTCGGATAAAAAAGGTCATCCCACCCCCGTCGCTCTCCTCGTTTAACATCAAATAAATCAGAGACCGAAACCAATTTTTCCCTGAGTCTTTCGACCCATTTTAAAGACGCAAAATGTGCAGTCCAGCAAAAACCATCCTGATCGTATTCATCGAGATTCTTTTGCGTCACTTCATGAAATGTGACCGGCGAATTCTTAATCGCCTTTCGCATGCCCAACACGTCAGCAATCATTGTCGTTGTTTCATCCGACCAAGCACTAAGCGGCATATCGGTTGTCGCAAAAATAACGGATTCTGATGGTTTCGGCGCAGATAGTAATGGACGACGCCCCAAAATAACTAAATTTGTCACAACCTTTGCGTGTTCAAACCAACGTCCTTTTGCGGACGTCACAATAACCTCAATTTTGAAAAATTGTTTTAACAGATCACGAAAAGACGCACCCCAGTCTGTTCCAAGCCATGTATTTGGAAATACTGCGCCAACTCTTCCATTGCTCGCTGATACAATCCGCCACAAGTTAAAGATAATAGGGGCAAATATGTCTGCCTTCCCGCTAATGGATCTTCCAGAAGTCTTCGCGACAAATTGCAACACCTTCTGGGCTGCTGGGTCATCCTGGGACCAATCTTCAAACCTGACAAACGGGGGGTTAACAATGACACAAGGGAAATCCGGGAGTTTCTCGAAAAACTCATGCCCGTCGCCCGCATGAATGAACTGAATCTTCTCATTCCTGATAAGCGACATCGCGTCATGCTGAAAAGTGTGAATAGTTTCACGCGGAGTCTCCCCGGAAGCAAGAGACATTGTGGCGAACTGCAAAGGCACAGCATATTTGTCGGCAGCCCACGTTGTTGACAAAGCTTTTGCCGCAGACATTCCACTACTAATTTTGAAGTCAAGAACAGCCCGGGCAATGGTTCCGGTTCCACAACACGGATCAAGAACAGGATCGGCAATATCATTAATGGTCATTTTCACTAATAAATCGGCCAAAGAACGGGGAGTACAAAATTGTCCCGAAATCTTTCGCTGACTCTCTCTCCGCACGGTTGACAATGTGGATTGGAGTAATCCCTGATCAATCGTTTGAAGACGAACAGAAATAAGGATTCCATTAAAACCCAACAATGTCTTCCAAACGTCTTCTTGTAACAATTTGGATCCTAGGCATGGCTTAAAAATTTGAACAAGAACTTTTATCCATGAGGCCCTCTTAACTCGAACATCCTCGCGAGTCTTAATGTCCAGACACTGCCAACTTTTCAGAGGATAAACATCAATGTTCGTAACCCGATATAATACCGCATCACGCGCATTCCACACCACGAACCCGGAAAGTCCAAGGGCTCTGCATTTCTTTTCGGCATTAGCAAGCAAGTCACCATCAGTGATTGGCGTGTCGGGCATTTTCAATTCCCAGCCCTGTATCACTGCTGAATTAGCCGGGTCGCCGAACAATAGCACATCGGGAAAAAGAACTTTACCGCCCGATGCAATTGGAACGCCCCACTCACCACCTGCGGAACGCACTGGCCGTATCCGACTTGCGCTAATTCGATTAATTTCGCTGATTACATCAACGGCCCAAGCCCGCTCATTGATTCTTGTGCCTGTCATGATTGCAAACCCTCAACCGGGAAGACAGAATTTAATCGCTCACGAGCCAAACCAACGTAATCTATGGCATCATTTTTGAAAAGAGTGACGTTTTCATTCTTCTCTATACCAACATACCGACGACTTTCCAATGCCGCAGCCACGAGAAAACTACCACTGCCAAAAGCATTATCAAGGACAAGCGCCCCGGGATCTGTAAAAGTTCTTACAAGATAACGCCCTAGCTCAACTGGTTTTTGTGTCGGATGCCACACAGGCCCCTCACTTTCAGCCGTTTTAAAATAAACAACGTCTGTGGGATAACGTTCACCGTCGCTCTGAACACGAGCGGGCAAAAAATCACCGTACGACCCTGAAAGTTGGTTCTTTCGCACTCCCTTGTCATAAGGCGCACCCATGGTCATTTGCGGATGATAAACTGGCTGCTGAGCATAAAACACGCAAACATCCTCATGTTTACGCAGTGGTTGCTTTTTGGCGTTAAGAAAGTTAGTTGGCTTGGACTTTTCCCAGACTATTTTGTATTTAAACCAAGACTCGTTACTAATAATAAGCTTTGCCGTAAAAACACCTTGTGACGTCAACACAACAACACCATTTCGTTTCAAGACACGTTTGTATTGCGCCCACAATCGATCCACGGGAATGACGCTATCCCACTTATTTTGTGTCGTGCCGTACGGTAAATCGCAAAGAACCAAATCAACTGAATGAGGAGGAAAATTAGGAAGCACATCCAAGCAATCGCCTTGGAAGAGTTTATTTTCAATATCCTTTTCCCTTAGTGGCCGAGTGGGCGCAAACAATCTTCCATCATTGGGATTGTAAACAGGCAGAAAAGAATCCGTCATCGGTCTTGATGATTTTGGAACTACCTCATCAACCGGCCAAAGCAGAAGTTGCCCGCGACGCAAGAGGTCGGGGCGATCTTTATGAGTAATTACTTGAAACCCAACTTGCCCAAGAGCTACCGCCATCTGCGAAGGAGATTCCCGCCACACTAGGGGTACTGCTGAGGTATTCATCATCCGGCGTGCATGCTTTTCGGTGAAAGCCAGAACATCTGCACCAACTTCTTTTTTGCGACGGCTATTGCGCGGATAGGTTATAGTTTTAGCAATCATGTCTTTTGGGCGAATAATCTTTAAAATCAAAAGCCAAATGGCATTTTCCCACTCAAGTAAAAATTTCCAAAAACCGCACATCGTTATCGTACAGGAGCCGGATATCCTCGATACCGAACTTGATCATGGCAATACGCTCTACCCCCATGCCAAACGCATAGCCCGTCACCGACTCGGGATCGTACCCCACAATATTGAACACTTTCGGGTTCACCATGCCGGCGCCAGAGATTTCTATCCAGCCGCTGTTTTTGCAGACCCGGCAGCCCTGTCCACCGCAGACATGGCAAGAGAAATCATACTCCACGCTCGGCTCGGTAAACGGGAAGAAATGCGGACGAAACCGCACTTTGACATCCGGGCCCATCATCTGGTGGGCAAAGAAGGTGATGTCGCCCTTCAGATCCGCCATCGACACTTTGCGATCCACATAAAGGCCTTCAATCTGATGAAAGTTGGCGCTATGCGTGGCGTCAGTGGTATCGCGGCGATAACAGCGGCCGGGCGCAATAATACGAATCGGGGGCTTACAGCTTTCCATGACGCGAATCTGAACGGGCGAAGTTTGCGTCCGCAACAAAGTCTTCTTGTCCAGCCAGAAGGTATCTTGGGTATCGCGAGAGGGATGGTCGGCCGGCGTGTTCAGCGCATCGAAGTTATGATATTCCGTCTCCATATCAGGCCCATCGGCCACGGTGAATCCAAGCATACTGAAGATCCGAATGGCTTCTTCAATCACCTGCGTCACGGGGTGTCGCGACCCCAGCGTCTTCCAGGCACCGGGTAAGGTAACATCAAACTGTTTCTGTCCAGCGGCTTTGGAGACGGCACCGAGGGCCGCCTTCACTTCATCCAAGACCTGTCCCAGTTCCTGCTTTAATTCATTGGCACGGCGTCCCACTTCCGGGCGTTCTTCAGGGGCGACCGATTTTAGGCCCTCCATGATTCCAGGCAACAAGCCCTTACGTCCCAGGTATTTAACCCGAACGGCATCTATTTCAATTAAGGAGGCAGCTACTCTGGCTTCCGCCAGCCCCTGCTCCTTCAGCGCAATGATATCCTGTGCATTCATAAGTAGCCCCGTTTTCCCAAAAGAATCGTGTCTGGTGCAATAAAGGCTCAACAAACTACTGAAACCCCGATTAGGTGTCGAGACTACAGTGGAGCCCCAAATCCTCGCCTAAGAAACTGGAAGTCTTCCTGAAATCCCTATAGCTCCCCTTATTCACGCGGCTCGGCAAGCCTCGCCCTCCAAAAGAACATCTCCCTCGTCTTTGTATATCGTGTTCTTCTGGAGGGCGAGGCTTGCCGAGCCGCGTGGGCAGGACGAATCATGCTAGTCCATCGAGGACGGAACGTCCTTAGATGAGGATTTTGGGGAGCCGATTCCTTTAAGTATCGGACTAGAGTTGAGACTGGAATCAAAACCATATTGTGATAGAGTCACGAACTTCTATGAATTTATTCAGACAACTTCATGAACATCTTCGAAAGAAACGGGCCTATTCGGGTGCTTTGAATGCCCTACGTTTTTTAGGTCCCGGTATGCTCGTAACGGTGGGTTTTATCGACCCTGGGAATTGGGCCACTAATCTCGCTGCAGGTGCCCAGTTTGGTTATTTATTACTCTGGGTGATCACGGTCAGTACGGTAATGCTGATCCTGCTCCAACATAATGCGGCCCATCTTGGGATCGTCACCGGCTCCTGTCTAGCCGAGTCCGCCACCCAGCATCTCCCGGCCTGGGTTTCACGTCCTCTTCTGGGCTCAGCCGTCATCGCCGCCTTGGCCACCGCTTTTGCCGAAATTCTTGGCGGAGCCATCGCGTTGCAGATGATGTTCCATCTCCCCTTGAAGTGGGGCGCAGCCCTCACGACCGTGGTTTCGCTCGGGCTACTGCTTTGGAACTCTTATAGGCGCCTGGAAAAACTAATTATCGGTTTCGTCTCCCTAATTGGCCTCGCCTTTATCGCGGAGATGTTTCTGATCGATACCCACTGGGTGGCTGCCGCCAAAGGTTGGGTCGTGCCGTCCCTCCCACCGGGCTCGATTCTGATCGTGATGGGCGTGCTCGGGGCCGTGGTCATGCCACATAACTTGTTTTTGCATTCAGAAGTCATCCAAAGCCGGCAATGGAATATTCAGGGCGAAAGTGCCATCGCCAGTCATCTAAAATATGAGTGGCTTGACACCTTATTTTCAATGATCGTCGGCTGGCTGATCAATAGTGCCATGATCCTGCTGGCGGCAGCCACCTTCTTTAAATCGGGCACCCCGGTTACCTCACTCGAGCAGGCTCAGGATATGTTGCGTCCCATTCTAGGCGATAACGGACCCTTGGCGGCCACCATCTTTGCCTCCGCCCTACTTTGTGCTGGACTGACCGCCAGCGTGACAGCTGGAATGGCAGGGGGATCCATTTATGCTGGGATTTTCAATAAACATTACGACATCCATACCCGTACGTCCAAAGTTGGGGTAGCCTTAACGATAATCGGCGCTTTTTTCGCCATCCTCTTTGTCACCAACAGTTTTAATGCGCTCATTCTCTCGCAAGTTCTGCTCAGCATCCAGCTACCTTTCACCATTGTGCTTCAGATCTATCTGACTTCATCGAGCAAGGTCATGGGCACCCACGCCAACACCCCGCGCGGGAAAATCATGCTCTGGGCCATCGCCGTCATCGTCATTGCGCTTAACCTGATCCTACTCTGGAATACCTTCACAACCTCAGCCGACATTCAACCGCCTTGATGGCGTCTATCGCCGAACTCGTAATTCCGCCGGTATAACCCGACCCTTCGCCGATCGGTAAAAGATTCTTAATCGTCACGGATTCGAAGGCTTCATTGCGCCGCATCCGCACAGGCGAGGAAGTTCGTGTTTCGGCGGCGAGCAGGATCGCATGCTCGGAAACAAATAAAGGATAAACCTTCTGCCAGGTAGCCAATGCGGTCAAAAGTTCCTCACACACATAATGCGGAAAAATGGCGTTCAGATCGACCGGGGTGGTTCCCATTTTAAAGGAATTCGGATTGAGTTCAGTAGATATCCGACCTGCCATGAAATCGATCAGATTCTGCGCCGGTGCCCTCCAGCCGCTTCCTGCAGCCTCAAAAGCCTTGCGCTCAAGCCCCTTCTGAAAATCAATGCCTGCCAAAGGCGCCCTTGATTTGTAATCCGCAGGCTGGCAGTTCACCACTAACGCTGAGTTTGAAAAGGCCGAGGTCCGCCGCGAGTAACTCATGCCATTAAGGACCAGCAGCCCCTCTTCACTCGACGCATTCACGATCTCACCCCCGGGACACATGCAGAAGGTGTAGACCCCCCGCCCGGTTTTGCGGTTGGTGTGGTTAAAAGAATAGGTGGCCGCCCCCAGGCCGGGAAAACGATGATATTTTTGACCATATCGTACCCGGTTGATAATTTCAGCAGGATGCTCAATACGCACCCCTACAGAAATCGGTTTCTGCTCAAGCGAAACACCTTTTTCATGCAGCATCTGGACGGTGTCACGTGCAGAGTGGCCCAGCGCCAGATAGAGCGTGGAGGCAGAATACTCCTCAGTCCCATTGATCACGACGCCGGTTACGGCACCATTCGCAACCTGTATCGCTGTCATTTTTGAAGAATAATGGAGCTCACCACCACGCTCCAGAATATGGCTCCGAATGTTACGGACAATTTTACAAAGAACGTCAGTGCCCAGATGAGGCTTACTGATATATCCGATTTCTTCTGGAGCGCCGAACTTGATCAAAGTATCCAGCACCCGGTTCGCATGAACCGAATTGTTGACCCGCGAAAACAGTTTGCCATCCGAATAGGAACCCGCGCCCCCTTCGCCAAACTGGATATTGGATTCCGGGTCCAGCTTACGTTCCTTTATGAATCTTTGGACATCAATGTCACGCGCCTCAAGCTTCTTGCCTCGCTCAAATATCAACGGCTTAAGACCGTGCTCCAGAAGCTCCAGCGCGGCGAACATTCCTGCCGGGCCAAACCCGATAATGATTGGCCGATCTTTAATAATTTTAGTTTTCGGGGTTCGCGCCTGAGGCTCGGTATAGCATGAATAGCTGTCCGGGTTGGCAAAGTGATCGGGCACACGAACAACCAAGGAGAGCCGATAAAAAAACTGTGATTCGTCACTTGAATCAAGTGATTTGTGCAATATTTTGACGATGCTTAGGCTTGCTTCGTTGAGGTTCAATTTCTCCGAAGTGGCTTGAGCATAATGCGGCATTCCATCCGTCTCAACCGGCACTCGCAGATTACTAATGATTAAATCCAAATCGATCCTCGCGTTCAAATTGGCTATTCATGCCTGTGGGCAAAACTTTGTCTTCTGCAACAGGCGATTAATGCTGATCATTGCAAAATACAGACAAGAAATAGAGCTGAATATTTGATGTTTGTAATGGGTTTAGCTAGCATACATCATGAGTTCAGTTCATGAATTTCGTAAAATGTACCTGGAGATCACCACAGCGTGCAACCTTGCGTGCGATTTCTGCCCGGGAACATCGCGCCCCATTCAATTTATCGATCTTGCAAGGGTCGACCGCTACATTGCCATGTTGGCTCCCCTATCGGGAGTGCTGCATCTGCATGTCATGGGCGAACCCCTGCATCACCCCGAATTTGCCTTGATCCTCGACCGCTGCGTGGCCCACGGTGCCAAAGTGAACATTGTCACCAATGGCACACTATTGTCCCGCCACGCTGCAGCCCTACTCGATTCACCGGCGATTCAGCAAATCAGCATCTCACTACATAGTCTCGAGGCCAACTCAGGACAAAGCTCGGCCGCTTACATTTCCGGAGTCATTGACTTTCTCTCATCTAGGAAATGTCACCCGAACATAAGCTTACGTATATGGAACAGGAAACAGAGCCTGGCCTCAAAAGACACCCAATCTTTCCTTGCCGCGCTTTGCGCCGCAGGAATAACCACCGACACGCCCACGCATATCATGGACTCACTCCACTTAAAAGGGGCGCTGCAAATTTCTGAAGCTCTCTTCATCAATACGGCAGAACAATTTGAATGGCCAAGTCTCGACACTCCGGATCAAGGTGAAGCGGGACGATGCCAGGGTCTGATCCAGCAGATCGCCGTCCTCGTCGATGGCACGGTGGTCCCCTGCTGCCTGGACAGGGACGGAGTGACTGCGCTAGGGAATCTTGAAACGCAAACGCTTAGCGAAATCCTTGACTCGCCGCGCGCACGCACCCTACGAGCGGGCTTCATGAATGGGCGTATCTCAGAACCACTTTGCCGCCATTGCACTTACCGAAACCGATTTAAGAAGGGAATTAATACAGCCCGATAGAGCCCTGATCCTCGCCTAAGGACGTTCCGTCCATGATGGACTAGCATGGTTCGTCCTGCCCACGCGGCTCGGCAAGCCTCGCCCACCAGAAGAACATGATCTACAGAGACGAGATGTTTCTTTTGGAGGGCGAGGCTTGCCGAGTCGCGTGAATAAGGGGTGCTGTAGGGATTTCAGGAAGACTTCCAGTTTCTTAGGCGAGGATTTGGGATCGAGATAACCCGCTTTACCGTCGCGAGCTTATCAGCTACAGTTAGAGCCACTTTTAACGAAAGGACAAGACAATGCAGGCTTTAAATAAAACCGCTTTTCCGGGCCCCAAAGGGCCGGTCGTTTTATTGATCATGGATGGTGTCGGTATTGGCAAGCACGAGGAAGGGGATGCGGTTCGTAGTGCCCTGACTCCGAATCTCGATTGGCTGAAGGTTCACGCCATCTCCAGCCAGCTCAAAGCGCACGGCATCGCCGTCGGTCTTCCCAGCGATGAGGATATGGGAAACAGCGAAGTAGGCCACAACGCTATCGGCTGCGGCCGTGTTTTCGCCCAAGGCGCCAGCCTCGTCAGCGACGCCATCCACTCCGGGGCCATGTTCCGTGGCGGAGTCTGGAAAGCCCAGATCGCCAATTGCCTTACACATAAAACCCCTCTTCATTTCATTGGCCTGTTTTCCAATGGGAACGTCCATAGCCATATTGACCATCTCAAAGCCATGCTCACCCAAGCCAAAGCCGAAGGCGTTAAATGCGCCCGGATTCACATTCTGCTCGATGGCCGTGATGTCGGCGAGACCTCCGCCCTGGAATATGTTGATCCTTTTGAGCAATTCCTTGCCGGACTCAACGCGGGTGGCGCCGTGGATTACCGCATTGCTTCCGGCGGCGGCCGCATGAACATCACGATGGATCGCTACAACGCCAATTGGGATATGGTCAAACGCGGCTGGGACACCCATGTACGCGGTTTGGGCAACCAATTCCCCTCCGCTCGCGCCGCCATCGAGTCCCTCCGTAAAGCCACGCCCGGCGTTATTGATCAGGATCTCCCGGCTTTCGTGATTGCTGAAAACGGACAGCCCATCGGCAAGATTTCGAACCATCACGGCGTTATCTTCTTCAACTTCCGTGGAGACCGGTCTATCGAGATTACCCGCGCGTTCGAAGATGACAGCGTGACCGAATTCGATCGTGCGCCTCGGCCGAATGTCCTTTTTGCCGGAATGATGCAATATGATGGTGATTTGAAACTCCCGAAAAACTATCTGGTTGAGCCGCCTGCGATTGCCGAAACCATGGGAGAATATCTGGCCAAGGCCGGAGTGAAGCAAATGGCTATTAGCGAAACCCAGAAATACGGGCATGTCACCTATTTCTTCAACGGCAATCGCTCAGGGAAATTCAACGCCGCGCTGGAAGATTATTTCGAAATTACTTCCGATATCCTCCCCTTTGAACAGCGCCCCTGGATGAAGGCGGCGGAGATCACGGATGCCGTAATGAAGGCCGTTGCCGGAAACACCCATCGGTTTATCCGCCTCAATTTCCCTAATGGCGATATGGTAGGCCACACGGGGGTCTATCAGGCCACCCAAATTGCCGTTGAAACCGTGGATCTGTGTATCGGCCGCATGCTCCCTGTCATTCAGGCGGCGGGCGGCATTCTGGTTATCTCTGCAGATCATGGGAATGCCGACGACATGTATGAACACGAGAAGAAATCCGGTAAGGTGAAGACGGAGTACGGCAAGATCAAAGTCAAAACGGCCCACTCCCTCAACCCGGTGCCTGTCATCGTCTACGATCCCACCAACTGTGCGAAGCTCAAGTTGAGCGATCACAAGGATCTCGGGATCAGCAGCCTGGCAGCCACCTGCCTCAACTTACTCGGGTTTGAAGCCCCGCCCAATTATGATTCCAGCGTGATTGTAGTGGGTTAATCAAGCCTTCACCAAACGGAGAAGCGTTCACACCTTTTTCTCAGAACCATGCCCACCGTATTCAAATGTCTCCGCTGCGGCAATTGTTGTCGGCATGAGGGCGAAGTCCGCCTCGACGAGGGCGAACCTGCGGCCATTGCCACCGGGTTGGGCATGGACGTTGAGTCCTTCACAAATCAATACACCCGCCTTCGCGAGGATCGCCGCGGGTTATCACTCAAGGATCTGCCGGACGGGACGTGTATCTTTCTGACAGGGGCCCCACCCTCCTGCCAAATACAAGCTGATAAACCCCGCCAATGTCGGGACTTCCCCCTGCAATGGAAGTATAACAACCTGAAAACCATTTGCCCCGCGGCCAACAACGTGGATATGGGCTGAAGGAGATACTGATGAAGGTAAAACTAAGTCGACTATTCCGGATGATCGCTTTAACCCTAATTCTCACTGGAGTCAGGGGGGCGACAGGCAGTGAACCAACGACCAATACGGTCACTTTGGCGCGCCATGAAACTGTGGCGGAGTTCCAAGGAACCAGTAACCACCGCTGTATGGGATTAACCTCGCTCTGTCCCGACCAGCCGATCACCAAACTCGATAAAACCGCAGAACCGCCCCAAGCTACTGCCAAATAAATCCAGAAACCGATTTACTTGAAAAGGCGTTACAATCATGACCCCTCCAAATCATATAAATCTAAAACTGACCGCTCCCATCACCACTTGGGACGAAGCCATTCCACTTGGTAACGGCGCACTTTGACAATACTCACCGGGCCTTCATCCAGCCCAACACCAATTACGATATTGCCAGTATGAAGATCCTGTTCCTGGCCTTGGCGGAAATGGCGTCCGTGGCAGGCGAAAAAACAGATTCATTAGATTGGGCCACTCTGGCAAAGCAATTGGGCGATTTCCACACCGCGCCCGATGGCACACTGCTACTCGACGACGCCACACCGCTCCCTGAAAGCCATCGCCATCTTTCAAACCTGATGGGCTTGCATCCCTTCAACCTGATCACGACGGACGGGAGTGATCGCGACCGTCAAATCATCACTGCCAGCCTAAAGGACTGGGATCGGCTGGGCACACATGCCTGGATCGGCTTCAGCTTTACCTGGATGGCTGCGCTCCGCGCCCGGACTGGTGATGCTGAAGCGGCGCTCCGCAACCTCGACATCTATGTCCGCGCATTTATTCTCCGAAACGGATTTCATGCTAACGGGGACCAGACTCAAAGCGGATTCAGTAGCTATACCTATCGTCCCTTCACACTCGTCGGGCTATTTCAGTTATGCGCCCCATGCCCTATTTGGGTTCGTTCAGTTCAAACGATGAGCGCTTGAACACCATTTGGGAGACAGCCGCCCGTACTTTGCATCTTTGCTGTCAGGAGTATATCTGGGACGGGGTTAAGCGTGATCGACTGGTATGGATGGGTGACATGCATCCGGAACTGATGACCCTGATGGCGGTATTCGTCTCGCAGCACATCGCGGAGGCTTCACTCGACTATATGCGGATGACGACGGCTGCGGATAGGTGGATGAACGGCATGCCTTCTTACACACTCTGGTGGATCCGCTGTCAGCACGACTGGTACCACTACACTGGCAATCTCGAATACCTAAAGACCCAACATGATTACATTAGAAGCGTGTTCACCCACCTGGTGGAAGTCATTCAAGACGATGCCTGGGGCTCAAAAATCAGCGGGTTTCTAGATTGGCCCACGCATAATAACCAAAGCGCTGTCGCCGCAGGAATGCATGCCCTCATACTTATGACCTGAATTTTGCATCTAAACATGTGATTTATTGTTGAACAACCATCTGGGGATCCCTGTAGGATTGGCTGAAGTTCAAGTCAAGCAACCCTGAAAGGAGATCACCCAGATGGTTACTCGGAAGAATGCTAAAAAACGGAGCGGTGGACAAGGCGTAAACGGGCAGGCAGCGAAGCCCAAGGCAAGGCGAACGGTCATCACACCGGACACGCCGTATGGAGAATGTTCGGAGCGGCTGACGGCTTTCGGGGGACTTCTGGCGCTGGTGAAGTTCCTGGACTTGCTCGACTTCGAGAAAACGTTTGAAAGCCATTACGTTCATCCGAAGCGAGAGGTGAAATTGGGTGGCTACAGAATGGTGCTGGGGATGCTGATGATGTTGTTCATTGGATTTCAACGATTGGGGCAAATCGCTTATGTGCGAACA